>JANNEZ010000494.1:0-10007 GCA_031379255.1 Rhodoferax sp.
TTGCTGGAGCACCAGCCGGGCGATCCCCTTCAAGCGGCCGCAGACCTGAACCAAACCCTGGTCCAGTACTGGAGCCGGTTGGCCGGGCAGGACAGCGGGCTGCTGTTGGCGGAAATTTACGGGCTGTGTCGATCCAGCGGCGCACTGGCTCAGGGCATGGATGTCCTGCAAACGCTTTGGCGGCGCGAGCAGGAAGACGGCCATCGGCGCGAACAGGCCTGGCAGAGCCGAAGTGTGGCGCGGGGGTATCTGGCATCGCTGGCGCTCATTGAGGCGCAGTTTCCCAGCGGCGAATTCGCTCGTTTGCTCGCCGATGCCGCACAGACTGCGCGCAATCGCTGGCCAGGCGCGCCCTTGTCCCGCGAGGTCTTGCTGTCGATGTTGGGGATCCGCTCAGCCCAGGGCAGGCCTACCGTCGCCACGTCGATCCTGCTGGCTGACTGCGTTTCCCACCCCGCCCACCCGGGCCTTCGGCCCGGCGATTGCCTGTTTCGCGACCTCAATGTGCTGGGTCTGCGCGACTTGGGGCATGTGGGCATTTACCTGGGATGTCCGGTGGGCGCCTGGGCTGACCGGTACGACTGGAAGGAACACTGGGTCATCGAGATGAGCACCCATAACTGCGAAAAAAACACGGTTGTCGATTTCAAATCACACGGCCGCTTTTGGGGCTTCTATTCTGCGAATTTGACCGATGTGCAACGCGAGGCATTGTTGAACCTGGCCGCCAGTTTTCTGGGCGCCTGCACCTACGCCAGGGCCTCGAACTACAAAAACGCGCGTGGCCTGCAGTTTCGCTGTGATGGTTTCGTCGAGTATTGACACGAAACCGTGGGCGTCGCGCCGCCCTTGCCAAGCCATCGCGGTGGCGGGCTGTTCGAAGAAGACACCTGGCGCTCGCTCACGCCCTCGGCGATGCGCAACTGCTTTGCTGACAAGTTTATTTAGCAGGCCCGGCGGGCCGGTTCAAGCCGCGCGCGATTGTTTGCTATCGCTCGTGCTGCCGGCTGGTTTTTCGCTGTTCTTGCTGGTTGCTGCCTGCTGCGCCATCGCCACACCGCGCAGCACATCGCCCACCACCATCACCGAGGGGCTGGCGAGCTGCTCGCGCTCGACTGCCTCGGCCAGTTGCCCCAGTGACGTGACCACCTGCCGCTGGTTGGGCAAGCTGGCGTTTTGAATCACGGCCACTGGTGTGTCGGCGGGCAGGCCGGTGAGCAAATCGGACTGGATGCGGCCCACGCCGCTCACGCCCATGTAAATCACCAGCGTGAGTTTGGCCTGCCGGGCTGTGGCCGCCAGCGCCTGCCAGTCGGTGCCGGTGCCGTCGTGTTTGGCGTGGCCGGTGATGAACACCACGCCGTGGGCCGCATCGCGGTGCGTCAGGGGCACCCCCAGCGAGCTTGCCGCCGCCAGGCCCGAGGTGATGCCGTTGACCACCAGCACCTCGATGCCTGCGGCCTGCAGCGCCTCGACTTCTTCGCCGCCACGGCCAAAAATGAACGGGTCGCCGCCTTTGAGCCGCACCACCCGGTGGCCTTCGAGCGTGCTGCTGATCATGAGTTTTTCAATGAAGGCTTGCGGCGTGGATTTGCAGCCGCCGCGTTTGCCCACGTGAACGATGCGCGCCGACGCGCCTGCATAACGCCGCACGATCTCCTCGTTGACCAGATCGTCCACCAGCAACACGGTGGCCGCCTGGATCGCCTTGACGGCCTTGATGGTGAGCAACTCCGGGTCGCCCGGGCCGGCGCCGACCAGGGTGCAGCGTCCTTTGCCCACCAGAGGGCCTGTTTCAGTGTGCCGTGAAGATGTCATAGTTGCTGAACCAGACGCAAGATGTGTTCCACCTGTTTGGCCATCGCATCAGGCACCGGTTTGGTGCCATCGAGCACGCTCCGGCTGTAGGCAGCGGTGGCTTGGGCATCGGTGGTGGGGGGCAAATCGGCCATGGCCGAAACAGTGCCGCTTTTGGCCTCCTGCAGCAACTGGCGGCGCCCCAAAATGAAGCCCTCCATGTGCGGCATGCGCCGCGCGTCGGCCACCGACTCGCCTTCGGTGCCGCGCAGCAACATCGCGTTGGACTGCATCAGCTCGAAGGTGGCGGCCATCGAAACCGCGTATTCAGGGTGGGTGTAACTCGAGAGCACCAGGCTTTTGCCCAAGCAGGGGTTCATCAGTTTGACGACGCTGTGCGACGAATTGCGCAGCCCCACCACCCGGCGCACCTCCAGCAGGCGCTGCAAGCCGGGGCAAAGCACGTGGGTAGGCACAAACTGCACGCTGCCGGGCGCAATCGCGCCAACCGCCTCTTGCGCCGCGATCCCGAGGGCGCCCAACACGTGGGCGGTGTACACCCGGGTTGATTCCGTGGCGGTGCCGTGAATCAGCACCGGCAGCCCTTCGCGCGCCAGGAGAAGCGCCAGGAGCGGCGTGAGCGCGGGCAATTTGCGTGCGCCGTTGTAGCTCGGAATGACGATGGTGGGAAGGCCGCCGGTCAACGCCGGCAAGCGGTTCAGCCGGGCGTGGGTGGCGTCCAGGAAGCCCGCCATTTCCACGGGAGTTTCGCCCTTGATGCGCATCGCCAGGCAAAACGCGCCGACTTCCAGATCCTTCAAGCCACCATCCAGCAACTGGCCGAACAGGTCGCCCGCCTGCTCCCGCGTGAGCGACCGCGCGCCGTCTTTGCCGCGACCGATTTCCCTGATGTAACTGGCTATTCCCATGGGCTGATTGTCCAATGGATCAGACAGCCGCTTCAGCGGCGGCGCTTGCCAACCGGTGATTTGTTCCAAATTGTTGCAAATGCTTCACAGGGCGCCGGCTTCGGGCTAGCATGAAGGCGCCGCTTCGCCCGACGGGGACGGCCTGACAAGGCTTGCGCAAAGCGCAATCGCAGCAATGGGTTCTTCAAGGAGGCGCCGATGGACATGTGTGACGCGTTGGAAAACTGGGAGAATTTAACGCGCGACAACAAACTCGAAGCCGTGCAGGACTTGCTGGCGCACATGGCCAGCGACTATGACGTGCCAGTGCCGGAAGTGCGCCAGGGTGTGCCTGACCTGCCCGACACCCCAAAAGACGAGTCCACCAACGCTGGCGCTTACGACGCCGACAACAACGTCCTCTACCTCAACGAAAACCTGCTGAACGCCGCCAACAGCTCTGACCAGGCCATGAGCGTGGCCGGCCACGAGTTCGCCCATGAGCTTTACGCCAGCCAGGTGGACGATGAAGAATACGACTCGAAGGCGTCTGAAGACTATGCCCAGACCTACGGCGACCAGATGCGCGACGAAATCGCCGACTACTGCAAAAACCCGCCGCCACCCCAGTCGCCCGGCGCGCCGGACAGCGGCGGCGACGGTGACGGTGATGGGGACGGCGAAGAGGAAGGCGGCCCGGGCGACTGGAACCTGGTTCCACCCAATGAACAACAGCAGATTCTTGCCGACATCATGGCGTTTGAGGAAGGTTTTCCCCATGGCTGATTTCACCCCTGCCAGCGCGGCCGAATTGAAGGCGCTGAAGCTGTTGGATATTCTGCAATCCCAGGTGCGGCGGCTGGACAACCGCCTGACCACCAAATGGGCGCGGGTGCGCATTGCCCAAACCCTCAAGGCGGTGCGCCCGATGAAAAGCGCGGCAGACCTGAAATGGCATGCAGAGGTCACCGCGCGCGAGGCCGACGCCCTGTTTGCCATCGCCCGCGCCAAAAAGGCGCGCCCGGTGTTCGCAAAGACGCTCACGCGTTTACTTCTGCGCGTGCGTGGCGGACTTGACTGAGCAGCGCGCGGCATGAGCGCTCAAATCCCTTTGGGGGCCTCGGCCACTGGCGTCTCGCTGGTGGCAGACGCCGCTTACCGCCAGGCGCTGCAAGGCCTGATCGCATCGGCCACGGCGCGTCTGCTGTGCAGCGTATTCATTGTGGACACCACTATGACGCGCCAGCGGCGCCTGCCGGTGGACGACATTCTGCAAAGCCTGGCCGAGGCGGCCTGGCGCGGCGTGGACGCGCGCCTGTTGATCGGCGGCTCGCGTGACAACATCGCCCTGGCTGAAGTGGCCGACGCCGCGCGCACGCGGGCCATGGCGCACGGCCTGCCGGTGCGCTGGCTGACCAGCCGCAAAGCGCGCGGCAGCCATGCGAAGTTCGTCATCGCCGATGACGCGGTGCTCAGCGGCTCGCACAACTGGTCGCCTGGCGCCTTGACTGGGGAGCAGCAGACGCAAGACAGCCTGATTGTGCATTCCACCGGCCTGTGCGCGTTACTGGCGAGCCGCTTTGAAACTCAATGGCTGCGTGCCCAGGCTCCCTATGTTGCGGTTTGAATGGTCAGCGTTTGCCACGCCGCAGCTGACAGCGAGCTTGGCCGATCTTTCGGGTGTCGAGCCGGCTGTGGCGGCTCAGCTGCAACCCCTGGTGGCGCAGATTTTTCAACATGTCGGCGGTTTGCCGTTTGTGCAAGTAGAGCCCACCCTGGAAGAACGCACCGGCCAAGGCTTGGCCTGGCTGGGTGAGGCTGTGGCGCATACCTTGGCCCAAGCCGGCGCCACCCACGCGCCAGCGGGTTTTACCCTCGAGATCGACCCCAAGGGCTACACCGCCAGCCGGGTGGCAGCGCGAGGCAAGCTCAACCTCAACAGCGCGAACGCCGCGGAGATTGATGCCTTGCCGGGCATGCCCTCGCGAGTGGCAGCAAGAGTGGTGGCTGAGCGCCGACGGGCCGGGCGTTTCAGGGATCTGGAGGATTTTGAAAAACGCGTCGATGGCATTGGCCCGGTCAAAGCGCAGGCGCTGCGCCATGCGGTGGTGTTTGACAGCCCGGCCGCACGGTCGGGCCTCGCCCTGGACGCCCACGCCGACTTGGGCCGCAACCTGCGGGCGTTGATGCGCCTGCAAACCGGAGGTGGCGCGCCGGGCGATGAGCCAAATGACCCCTCTTTGGCGCTGGGCACAGCGCTTGAAGCGGTGCTCACCACCTGCGCCACGCGGCCGCACCCGGCATCACGCAAAGGCCTGCTGCGCCAAGGCGCGACCACGCCTGCACCGGCGCTGGCGGGTCCATCACATCCGGTCGAATGGGTGGGCGAGTTGTGGAGCAAAGACTATTGGCAGGTGCTGCCAGGTTTGCTCGCAGGCGCCGCGCGGTCGATCGACCTGTGCATGTTCCATATTGCCGCGCCCAAGCGCACGCACCCGACATTTGCGCTGCTCGAAGCCCTGCGCCAGGCGCACGAACGGGGCGTGGCCGTGCGCGCGCTGCTGGATCGCGACAACCAGGGCGACCCCTACCACTCGACCGTGATCAACAGCGGCGCGCGGCGCTTCCTGCAAGACGCGGGTGTGCCCTGCCGTAGTGACAGCGGCGAGCGCCTGTTGCATTCCAAATACCTCATCTTGGACGCGCAACGGGTGGTTTTGGGCAGCCACAACTGGTCCGCCGGCTCCTACTTCGGGTTTGACGACTTGAGTCTTTGCATTGCGTCCCCTGCGCTGGCCGCTGAACTGGGCGGGCGCTTCGAGGCGCAGTGGAACGCCGGGGTGTGACGCTGGTTGAAGTCTTGCCTGGTTGGCGCTGCCGGCCTGCCCTGGGAAAGTACAATTAACATGGGTGTAAATTATTGTCAAACTTATGGCATTTTGCGATGGTTTTTGGCATATTTCAAAGAGCTTTAAGCGCTTAAGTCCCGTGAAATATGTATAAGTTGCTATTAAGTTTATAGTTAAGGCAGCGCGTTACACCACTTCTGCAATTGCGCCTTGGTGGCTGTCACGCCGCCGCAGACCACCACCAGCGCAGACTTGAACTCGTCCAGCGCGGCGGCACAGCCATACACCGCAGCCAGCGCCGCGCCGCAGGCCGGTTCGACCACCAAACGATGGTCGTCCATGAAGCGCAGGCAGGCTGTCACCGCCGCCTGGTCGCTGACGACTTCGGTCAGTATCCGGTGCCGCCGGGACCATTCAAACGCCTGCTCACACACCTTGCGGGCGCCCAGCGAGGTGGCGATGCTGGTGATGGCGGCCAGCTCCACCCGCTGCCCGGCCTGGATCGACTGGGCGAACGAGTCGGCGCCGCTGGTTTCCACGGCCAGCACCGGCACGTCGGCCCAGCCGTTGCGGCGCAGTCCCTCGACCACGCCGCACAACAAGCCGCCGCCGCCCACAGACAACACGACCACGTCCGGCTTCACGCCACTTCGGGCGATCTCGTCCACCATCGTCGCGTGGCCGCGCCACAGCAGGGGGTCGTCAAACGGATGCAGGAACGCGTCTGACGGTGTGACCATCGACAGCGCCAGCGCGTTGGCCTCCTGCCAGGACGGCCCGTGGACGATCACCTCGGCGCCTTCAAGGCGTATCAGCGCTTGCGCCCGCGCGGAGGTGGTCTCGGGCACCACCACCACGACCGGCACCCCGAGCTGGCGCCCGGCGTAGGCCACCGCGATGCCGGCGTTGCCGCCCGAGGAGGCGATCAGGCGTGTCGCGCCACGGCGCACATACTCCTGGCAGGCCAGGCCAATGCCGCGGATCTTGAAGGAGCCGGCGGGCTGCACCGCTTCGAGTTTGAGCCAGACGCTGCGGCCCGAGATCGCCGAGAGCACGCGCGATTCGAGCACTGGGGTTTGAATGTGCAAAGGGGTCATGGACAGCCTTTTTTTGAGCTTTTCAGGGCCGCGCGTCCAGCAGGTCCATCGACTTGCGCCAAGGGCTGAAGCCGCTCACCAGCGCGCTGGCCAGCAGGATCAAGGCGCCGCCAATGTAAGTGCCGGAGCCCAGCGGCTCGCCCAAAAACACATGGCCCCAGGCCACGCCGAACAGCGGCACCATGAACATTGGCGTCATCGCCGCCACCGGTGTCACGTGCGCCATGATGCGCAGGTGCGCCCAGTACGCCAGGCCCGAAGTGACCACACCTAAGAGGGCGACGATGGCCAGCACGCCCGGCGTGAAACGCGCCTGCGGCAGCGACCACAGGGCGGCCGGCAACATGGCCAAAAAGGCCAGGCCGTGGATGCCGGCGGCCACCTGCAGCGGCTGCATGCGCGAGAGCGAGCGTTTCATGAAGGTTGTGGAGATGCCAAAACAGGCCGCTGCGGTGATGCAGCCCAGCACCGCCAGCAGCACGGAGGAGGTCAACGGCACCGGGCCGAGCTTGACGATCAATCCCACGCCGACCACCCCCAGCAGGCAGCCCGCCAGTTTGCGGGGTGTGAGGGTGTCTTCCTTCATCCAGGCGGCCCAAAACGTGCCAAACAGGATGCCTGTGGCGTTGAGCAGGGCGCTGTAACCGGCCGGCAAGTACAGCGCCGACCAGCTGAACAGCAGGAACGGCGCCGCCACGGACATGATCGCCAGCACCAGCAGCTCGCGCCAGTGCGCCAGCGGCCAGTGGTGGTGCATCAGGCGCATGATGAGCGCCAGCGTCAAGGCGGCCAGCCCCAGGCGCAGCGCCGTCAGCACATAGGGGCCCAACACCGGGCTGGCGATGCGCAGCAACATGAAGGACGCGCCCCACAACGCGGAGAGCGCGATCAACTGCAGGAAATATTTGATTTTCAAGGCGAGGGCCGCACGGCAAGGGTGTGGGCGGCGGCGCCGCGGATTTTGCAACTGATGCGTTTCATCGTCCGATTCTAGGGATCGACGCCCAAAACTGCTCTGAGGCCACCAGCGCCGCTGGATCGATTCGACTGCCCGGATGCCCCGGCAGCCGGTTTCAACGCGCCGCGATGGACGCCATGGAATTGGCTTGGGCCACGCCGGCGTTCGCGGTGGCATTCAACAGCCGCAGGCAGGCTTCTCCCGATCCCAGGGCTGCCAGCGAGTTGCAATGGTGGGTGGCAGCGCTGTGCGTCGCCATGGCCACGCGCAGCCGTTCGCCTTGCGCCACCGATCCGCGCACCACGAAAAAAAACAGCAACAGCAAAGACACCGCGACCAGCGCAGCCAGCGACTCCGAAAGGTAAGGTATGCCGGGCCGCGCAGGCGGGCGGCCCCACCACGGCGCGGCCTTGAACAGCGGACCCGCCGGCAGACCGCCCGGCAAGACGGCTGTGCCGGCGCCGTCCGTCCTGGCATCGGCATTGGCGCCGCCAGCGTGGCCAGGCGGGTGATTCGAATCCAGGGTGTGCGACAGGTTGGTCAATTGACGCTCCGTTTGCAGCCTGCGACACGCCGGCTGCCTGTGGGCCCCATCATGCGGGCGCGGGACGACCACGCCCATCAGCCAAGGCGCAGATGGCGCGTAGGCGTTGGCCGACAGCGCGAACCCCGCCGGCGCAAAGGGTTGTGTGGGCTGGCGCACTGTCCTGAAATGCCAATTGGCGGTTAAATGGCGTTGTGAAAATGGCGTCGTGCCAATGACGCCAGAGCGCCGCCCAACTTGAAGGACCCCATGAACAAACCCAGCCACCGTTTCAGCGATCTGTTTGCCCAGCTCGGCCTGCCCTGCGAACCCGGCGACATCGCCGCATTTCTGGCGGCGCATGCTCCGCTGGCAGACAACATCAAGCTGGTTGACGCCGCTTTCTGGAAGCCCACACAAGCTGCGTTTTTGAGAGAAGCCTTGTTGCAGGATTCAGACTGGGCGGGCCCTGTGGATCAACTCAGCGCAGCGCTTCGGGCGCCCAAAACCTGAGGCCCTATGCCGGCCGGGCTCAGGCCGGTGGCGCAGCCAGGGTCGGGTTGCGCCGCGCCAGGATGTCCTGCATGCGCAGATCGACCAAATCCAGCAGGCCCTGTTGTGCCGGGATGACGTAATACTGGTCTTGCCGGATCGCGGACACCACCGCCTGTGCCACAAAAGCCGGCTCAAAACCCGCTTCAAGCGCCGTGCGGAACTGCTGGGCCAAGGCGCGCACGCCAGGGGCCAGCACCGCGACATCGGTCGCCGGGCCGAACTCGGCGGGCCGGTTGCGCTCAGCCTCCAGGATGCCGGTGCGGATGAGGCCGGGGCACAAGACCGAGGCCGACACTTTGGCGCCCAGGCTTTTGAGGTCTTTGTACAAACCTTCGGTGAAGCAGGACACCGCGTGTTTGGACACAAAGTAGGGGTTGCCGCCGGTGAGCAAGCCCGCCACAGACGCCGTGTTCACAACATGCCCCTCGTCGCCACCGGCCAGCATGCGCGGCACAAAAGCGCGCACGCCATGCAGCACACCCATGAAGTTGACTTTGTGGATCCAGTCCCAGTCTGAGAGGGGTGATTCCCAGGCCCGGGTGCGCAGCGCGGGCGTTGCCACCCCGGCGTTGTTGCACAAAACATGCACCGCGCCGTAAGCCGCGTAAGCCGCGTCGGCCAGGGCCGTGACCTGGGCTTCGCTGGACACATCGGTGCGCACCGCAATCGCCGTTGCCCCGCAAGCGCGCAGCTCGTCAAGCCCGCGCGCCAGCGAAGCCTCTTCAATGTCCGCCAGCACCAGCTTCATGCCCTCGCTGGCAAACTGCTTCGCCAGGCCCAAACCAATGCCACTTTCGGCGCCCGTGACCACGGCCACACGGCCCTGGAGTTGTTTCATGTTTGCGCCCTCTTGTTTGGCTCATTATGCAATTGGACGCTCGGGGTGTTCAGCGGGCCTTGATTCAAATAATTAACATGGATATTAACAATTTTGTGTTTTGAGCAAATTTTTCAGAAATATTAATGAAATAAGGCCTTGAGTCTTGTGACTATTGTTATTTATGCTATTAATATAGAAGCAAATAGGTTATTGAACCCGCCACCCGCCCAACACGGCGACAGCGCGATGCGCATGCGGTTTTGGCACGAAATCACGCGCGACACGAAAAATGCGTGCGACACGGTGGTCGCCCATTTTTTGGAAATTCCGCCAAACGGGTTTCCGCGCGCCTTTCGAGCCAAAGCCCTATATGAATGCCTCCCGGAAGACAAGCGGTATTGACTCGGTGGATGCTGGGCTGATCGGGCTGCGTCCTTATATCCGGCCTTGTATGTGGCTTGCCCGGTTTGCCGGGCGCAGCCACTGGCCCTGATGCGTAT
>JANNEZ010000567.1:0-4387 GCA_031379255.1 Rhodoferax sp.
GTCAAATCCTGGTCTTGCACGCGGTGCAGGTAGTTCAAAAACCGCGCAGTGTTTTCCGTCGTACCGCGTGCATCGTCAATGCGGCTGGATACCTGCCCAATCGCGTTCAACGCATCATGCGTCAGGTAGCGCTGGGCGCAGCCGGTTTCCTGGCAAACCAGGCGCACCGCTTCGAGTTTGTTGAGCAGGTCGCCGCTGCTGGTGTTGATGTGGGTGAGCCGGTTGACGGTTTTGCCGCTGCTGTGCTGCACCGCCGTCATGATCGGCGCGTATTGGGGTTTCAACGCATAGTCGTAGGTGAGGGCGATGGCGTTGATGCCTGGGCCAAAGGCCCGCTCGTCGGCAAAGCTGTCGACATGGCGGACGTCGACGGAGACCCTGGGTGAATAACGGCGCAACGATTCACGGAAATCGGCACCGCTCATCAGGGCGGCGGAGTTGGTCAGGGCGTTCATAGTCCTTACACTTTAGCGATATTTCACAAAACTTCCTGAAACGGGCCTGAAATGTTGCTGGACGCCGCTCTCTCCCAACTGGTGCTGGTCGACTACCAGACCAAACTAATGCCCTCGATCTTCGGGGGCCCGCAAGCCGTGGCAAACGCCATGCGTCTTGGAAAAATCGCCCAGCTTTTGAAGGTGCCGGTGTGGGGCACGGAGGAAAACCCGTCGCGACTGGGTGAAAACCTGTCTGAGATTCGCGCCTTGTGCGGCAATACGCTGAGCAAAATGCATTTCAGCGCTGTGGAAGAAGGGTTGGGGGAGTGGTTGCGGCCAGAGCCCAAAGCCCAGGCCGAGCAACGTGGCAACGCCCGCAGCCTTCCCAAACACCTGCAAAAGCCTGCTGTGCCAGAGCGAAACACCATCGTGATGGCCGGTTGCGAAGCGCACGTCTGCCTGCTGCAAACCTCGCTCGATCTGCTCGAAGACGAGTTCGACGTGTGGGTGGTCACAGACGCGTGCAGCTCGCGCACTGAGCGCAACCGGGATGCTGCTTTTGACCGCCTGGCTGGTGCGGGCGCGGAACTCGTGACGACGGAGATGGTCGCGTTTGAGTGGTTGCGCACGGCGGAACACCCTGATTTCAAGGCCGTGCTGGATCTCGTGCGGTAGTGGCGGACTGGCTGGTTTGCGCGGGGAGCATTCGCGACGAGTGATGGTGGCGTCAGTCCCTTGAAAGCCTGATGGGAATAATGCGCCAAACCCTCTGTAATTATAAATTCAGAATTGAATGGACGAAAGAAAACCGCCATGGCCGAAACGTTTGCTGATTTCCACCGCCGTTCGCTGGTAGACCGCGATGCCTTTTGGGCCGAGCAGGCCCAACTGGTGGAATGGAAAACCCCGCCGCAGCAGATCTGCGATTACAGCAACCCGCCGTTCGCCAAATGGTTTGCAGGCGGCACCACGAACCTGTGCCACAACGCGGTTGACCGCCACCTCAAAGACCGCCCGGATCAGGCCGCCTTGATTTACGTCTCGACCGAAACCGACCAGGAACATGTTTACACGTTTCGGGAGTTGCACGCCGAAGTGCAGCGCATGGCGGCGGTGATTCGCAGCCTTGGGGTGCAAAAGGGCGACCGCGTCCTGATTTACATGCCGATGATTGCCGAGGCGGCGTTCGCCATGCTCGCCTGCGCGCGCCTGGGCGCCATTCACTGCGTGGTGTTCGGGGGTTTTGCTTCGGGCGCGCTGGCCTCCCGCATTGAAGACGCGTCGCCCAAACTCGTCATCAGCGCCGACGCCGGTTCGCGCTCGGGCAAAGTGGTCGAATACAAGCCCTTGCTGGATGAGGCGATTCGCCTGTCCAGCCACAAACCGGACGCTGTGTTGCTGGTAGATCGGCAACTGGCCGCCATGACTTTGGTTGCCGGGCGCGACCATTTGTGGGGAAATTTGGCAGCGAAACACGCCAACGCCCTGGTTCCCTGCGAGTGGGTTGACGCCACACACCCGAGTTATACCTTGTACACCAGTGGCACCACGGGCAAACCCAAAGGTGTGCAGCGCGATACGGGCGGTTATGCCGTGGCGCTGGCCGCCAGCATGAAATACATCTACTGTGGCAATGCAGGTGAAACCTATTTTTCAACCAGCGACATTGGCTGGGTTGTGGGGCACAGCTACATCGTTTACGGGCCCTTGATCGCCGGTATGGCAACCATCATGTACGAGGGCCTGCCGACCCGTGGCTTTGGCGGCCAGCCCGATGGCGGCATCTGGTGGAACCTGGTCGAGAAGTACCGGGTGACGGTGATGTTCAGTGCGCCAACGGCCATACGAGTGCTGAAAAAGCAGGACCAGGCGCTGTTGACGAAATACGATTTGTCGAGCCTTCGGGCGCTGTTTCTGGCGGGAGAGCCGCTGGACGAGCCGACGTCTGAATGGATCAGCAACGGCCTGAAAAAACCCATCATCGACAACTATTGGCAGACCGAAACTGGCTGGCCGGCGCTGTGCGTTTGCCACGGTGTTGAAAAAATTCCAACCCGCCTGGGCTCGCCGGGAAAACCGGTTTACGGCTACAACGTGAAGCTGCTGGACGACCAGACCGGTGAAGAATTGACCGCGCCCGATGCCAAAGGTGTCGTTGTATTCGAAGGGCCGCTGCCGCCCGGCGCCATGCAAACCGTGTGGCGCGACGACGCGCGTTTTGTCAGCACCTACTGGAAAACCGTGCCCGGCAAAATGGTCTACAGCACTTTTGACTGGGGCATTCGCGATAAAGACGGTTATTACTTCATTCTCGGGCGCACCGATGACGTAATCAACGTCGCAGGGCACCGCCTGGGAACGCGCGAAATTGAAGAGAGCATCGCCGCCCATCCCAATGTGGCCGAGGTTGCCGTGGTTGGTGTGGCCGATCAGCTCAAGGGCCAGGTGGCGATGGCGTTTGCCGTTGTCAAAGACCCCGGCTTGCTCCATGACAGCGCATCAATGCTCAAGCTCGAGGGCGAAATCATGAAATTGGTGGACGGCGACCTGGGCGCTGTGGCGCGTCCAGCCCGGGTGCGATTCGTCGCGCTGTTGCCCAAAACGCGCAGCGGGAAACTGCTGCGTCGCGCGATCCAGGCGGTATGTGAAGGGCGCGATCCCGGCGACCTCACCACCATGGACGACCCGGCAGCCCTGCAACAGATTCGTGAACTGCTGGCCAGTTGACAAGTAGAAATGGCAAAAAAGCGGCGGCCCTGCTTTTCAATGGCACAATCTCCGCTGTTACTAAGGCCCTTCCTAGGCATCAGTCGCATCCGCCAACCGGTTCAGCCGTGTCGCGGAAGGTTTTACACCAATCAACGTTTCCCGAAGGGAAATGGAGGCAAGCGTCAAAATGAGTCAAGTTCCACCGACCCAGAACGGGTCCGTCTACGGTGCCTACCACGGCACCACCTATCTCTTTGGCGGCAATGCGCCTTATGTCGAGGAGATGTACGAAAACTACCTCGCCAATCCCGGCAGCGTGCCCGATTCGTGGCGCGATTATTTTGACGCGCTTCAATACGTTCCTGCGGTAGACGGCAGCAACACCAAGGACGTGCCGCATTTGCCGGTCGTCAATGCTTTTGCCGAACGGGCCAAACAGGGTGGCACGCAGGTCGTGATGGCCACTGGCGCCGACTCAGAAATGGGGCGCAAACGCACGGCCGTGCAGCAGCTCATCGCCGCGTACCGGAACGTGGGCGCACGTTGGGCTGACCTGGATCCGCTCAAACGGGCCGAGCGCGAAAAAATTCCCGAGCTGGAGCCGTCGTTTTACGGTTTCAACGATGCCGACCAGGAAACTGTGTTCAACACGACCAACACCTTTTTTGGCCGTGAAACCATGCCCCTGCGTGAGCTGCTCAACGCCCTGCGTGAAACGTATTGCGGCACGCTGGGCGCCGAATACATGTACATGACGGACCAGGGCCAGAAGCGCTGGTGGCAACAAAAGCTCGAAGGCATTCGCAGCAAACCACAGTTTTCCGCAGAGAAAAAGCGCCATATCCTGGACCGCCTGACCGCAGCAGAAGGCCTGGAGCGATTTCTTCACACCAAATATGTGGGGCAAAAACGCTTTTCACTGGAGGGTGGCGAGAGTTTCATCGCGTCGATGGATGAGCTTATCCAGCGCGGCGGCAGTGTAGGGCTGCAGGAAATCGTAATCGGCATGGCGCACCGCGGGCGGCTCAACGTGTTGGTGAATTCGCTGGGCAAACTGCCGGCCGACCTGTTCGCGGAGTTTGACCATACGGCGCCGGAAGACCTGCCCAGCGGCGACGTCAAATACCACCAGGGCTTCAGCTCCGACGTCTCCACCCCTGGCGGCCCGGTGCATTTGACGTTGGCTTTCAACCCATCGCATTTGGAGATCGTCAACCCGGTAGTCGAAGGCTCGGTACGCG
>JANNEZ010000516.1:0-7950 GCA_031379255.1 Rhodoferax sp.
CTCGAACCCCCACGAAGTTACTCGCTAGTACCTGAAACTAGTGCGTCTACCAATTCCGCCACCTGGGCCTCAAGTTGCGAAACAAGCTGCATAAGCAGCTTGTTGTATGTTTCAGGAAAGAGAGAATTATATCAAGAATATCAGTCAAACCAGCGCACTGCTGGATGAAGTTGAAGGGACCGTTCAAGGTCATCGCGATGGACACGGTTTTGTGTCTCGTGACGACGGCGGCCCCGACATTTACCTGCCGCCCAATGAAATGCGCGCGGTCTTGCACAAGGACCGCGTCAAGGCGCGCGTGGTGCGCAATGACCGCAAGGGCCGGCCCGAGGGCCGCGTGGTCGAGATCGTCGAACGGCCACCGCAGCCGATCATCGGCCGCCTGCTGCAGGAAAGTGGCGTGTGGCTGGTGGCGCCGGAAGACAAGCGTTATGGCCAGGATGTGTTGATCCCCAAAAGCGCCACCGGGGCCGCCAAACCCGGCCAGGTAGTGGTGGTGGAGCTGGTGGAGCCGCCGGCCCTGTTTGGGCAGCCGGTGGGCCGCGTCAAGGAAGTGTTGGGTGAAATCGACGACCCGGGCATGGAGATTGAAATTGCGGTGCGCAAATACAGCGTTCCGCATGAGTTCTCTGACGCCTGCATTGCCCTGGCGCGCACCCTGCCTGACAAGGTTTTGCCAGCCGACAAAAAACACCGCATTGATTTGACCGATGTGCCACTGGTCACCATTGACGGCGAAGACGCACGCGATTTTGACGACGCGGTCTACTGCGAGCCGGCCACTCAGGGGCGCGGCAAGTCTGCGGTGAAAGGCTGGCGTTTGCTGGTGGCCATTGCCGATGTGAGCCACTACGTGCAAACCGGCTCCGCCATCGACGTGGACGCCTACGACCGCGCCACCAGCGTCTATTTTCCGCGTCGCGTGATCCCGATGTTGCCGGAAAAACTCTCCAACGGCCTGTGTTCGCTCAATCCGGATGTCGAGCGCCTGTGCATGGTCTGCGACATGTTTGTCAGCAGCAGCGGCGAGGTTTCGGCCTACCAGTTTTATCCGGCCGTGATGTTCAGCCACGCGCGTTTCACCTACACCGAAGTGGCCGCGATTCTGGCCAACACCAAAGGCCCGGAAGCGGCGAAACGCAAAGGCCGCGTTGATGACCTGCTGAACCTGCACGATGTGTACCGGGCGCTCCTGACCCAACGCAACAAACGCGGCGCGGTCGATTTTGAAACCGTGGAGACGCAGATCATCTGCGACGAAAACGGCCGCATCGAACGCATCGAGCCGCGCACGCGCAACGACGCGCACAAGCTGATTGAAGAGGCCATGTTGGCCGCCAACGTGTGCAGCGCCGACTTCATCCTGCAGAGCAAACACGCCGGCCTGTACCGTGTGCACGAAGGCCCGACGCCGGAGAAAAAAGAGACGCTCAAGGCGTATCTCAAGGCCCTGGGAATCGGGCTGTCGATCACCGATGACCCCAAGCCAGCCGAGTTTCAGGCCATTGCCAACGCCACCAAAGACCGGCCTGACGCCCAGCAAATCCATTCCATGCTGCTGCGCGCGATGCAGCAGGCGATTTACACGCCCAGCAACAGCGGCCACTTTGGCCTGGCGTTTGAGGCCTACACCCACTTCACCAGCCCGATCCGGCGCTACCCGGATTTGCTGGTGCACCGCGTGATCAAGGCGATCCTGGGCAAAACCAAATACCAGTTGCCCACCCTGCCCACACCCGGCGAGGCGCATGCCAAGCTGTCGCGCAGGCTGGAGAAAGGGCTGGCCGCCAAGGTGGCCGACCCCAACCACAAGCCGAAAAAAGCCAGCGCCGACCAACTCGCCTGGGCGGCTGCCGGCCTGCATTGCAGCGCCAACGAACGCCGCGCAGACGAAGCCAGCCGCGATGTGGAAGCCTGGCTCAAATGCAAATACATGCGCGAGCATTTGGGCGAGGAATACGGCGGGGTGGTGAGTTCCGCCACGAGTTTTGGCATTTTCGTGACGCTGGACGCCATGTATGTCGAAGGTCTGGTGCACATCACCGAGCTGGGTGGCGAATACTTCCGCTTCGACGAAATGCACCAGGAACTGCGCGGCGAGCGCTCGGGCATGCGTTACGCCATTGGCACCCGCGTGCGGGTGCAGGTGAGCCGGGTTGACCTGGACGGTCGACGCATTGATTTCCGCCTGGTGCGCGACGATGAAGCGCTGCAAAACCGCGCCATGAAAGACAAAGGTGTGCTGCGCGACGGCGCGGCGCGCGAGGGCGGGAACAAAAGCGCGGCCGGCAAAAGGGGTGGCGGTTTTGGCGCAGCGGGTCGGGGCGCGCAGGCGGGCGCTTTGGCGCCTGGCAAGGGCAAGAACGCTGTCAAAATTCGCGGCAAAGACAAAGACAGCAGCCGCAACCGCAAGTCCGGCCGCAAACCCTGATTTCAATTCATTCATCCAAAAGGAACACTGACATGGCAACCCCCACAAAAACAGCAGTTGTCACGGGCGCGGGCACCGGCGTTGGCAAGGCCGCCGCGCTGGCCCTGCTGGCTGACGGCTACAACGTAGTGCTCGCCGGGCGCCGCCCCGAGCCGCTGGCCGAGGTGATTGACGCCAGCGGCGCAGGCGCGCGCGCGCTGGCCGCGCCGACTGACGTGGCGGATCCCGGCTCCGTCAAGGCGCTGTTCGCGGCAACCGTGGCCAAGTTCGGCCGCGTCGACGTGCTGTTCAACAACGCCGGCGTCAACGCGCCCGGCATTCCACTGGAAGACCTGACCATTGCCCAATGGAAAAACGTGGTCGACATCAACCACAGCGGCGTGTTTTATTGCATCCAGGAAGCCTTTCGGGTGATGAAGGCGCAAAACCCGCAGGGCGGCCGCATCATCAACAACGGCTCCATTTCGGCGCACACGCCCAGGCCCAATTCGATCGCCTACACCTCGACCAAACACGCGGTGCAGGGCCTGACCAAGACCGCCTCGCTCGATGGCCGCAAATACAACATCGCCGTGGGGCAGATCGACATTGGCAACGCCGCCACCGAGATGGCGCAACGCATGGCTTCGGGTGTGATGCAGGCCAACGGCGAAATCGCCATTGAACCGCTGATGGACGTCAACATCGTGGGTCAATCGGTGTTGTACATGGCCAATTTGCCGTTGTCTGCCAACGTGTTGTTTCACACCGTGATGGCAACCAAAATGCCGTTTGTTGGGCGCGGTTGATTCAGAAAATATTTGTTTTAATTTAATCTTGTTTGTTAAATTGTCTAAAAAATGTATATATTTTTATCAATTTTAATAGCATTAAATTAATTATTTACGTGACTTAACGGCGGTAAAAATTCAGAGAAAAATCTCTGAAATACTTATTATCGAATAATGGCAATCAATCGTTCGCGCAATCGTCGGTTGAATCAAAGGTGGCGAAGCAGAGCAGCGGCTGTCAAGGGGCGGTTTGCGGGCCAATCGTTGGCCACCGCCCCGTGGTGAAACACGGCGTCGCAGCTTGCCGCAAAAACCGCGTCATCGTTATGCAGGCCAACCAGTCTCGCGCCCAGCAGCCCAGCCAGCACGTCGCCTGTGCCTGCTGTGGCCAGGCGTGCGTTGCCGCTCGGGTTGATCTGCGGCACCTGGCCCGGCATGGCGATCACGCTGCCTGAGCCCTTCAAAACCACGCAGCAGGCAAATCGCTGGGCCAGCCGGTGTGCCGCCTCGAGCCGGTTGGCTTGAACCTCGGCCGTGCTGCACGCCAGCAGGCGCGCCGCTTCCAGCGGGTGCGGTGTCAACACAGTGCACATGCCCCGTGCGGCGCGATGGCGAAGTTGGGTTTTAAGGTTGTCGTCGACCGCAATGGCGTTGAGCGCATCGGCATCGAGCACGGCTGCTGCAGCGGTTGACAACACGCGGGGCAAAACCGCGCGCACGGCATCGCCGCCGCCGCAACCACAGACGGCTGCCGCGCGGCTCAATTCAAGCGAATCAACCGGCCGGAACATCAGCTCGGGCTGGCGCGTGTCAACCGTGGGTGTGCCGTCGTCCAGCAGCCCTACCAACACCCGGCCTGCGCCAGCGTGCAAGGCGGCCGAGGCTGCGAGCACGGCGGCGCCGGTCATGCCCGGCGCGCCGCCGATCACCACCACGTCACCAAAGCCGCCTTTGTGCGAAGCGTGTGGCGCCTGTGCCCTGCCGGCCAGCAGGGGCGCCGCAGACAGGCGCGCAGTGGCCTGCAAACCGGCAATCGCCGCAGTGTCACAACCCAGCGGGTCAAACCAGATGTCACCCGCGCAGTCGCGTCCCTGCGCCGTGAAGGCGCCCGGTTTGAGGGTGACCAGGCTCAAGGTGGCGTGCGCGCGTACCGCTTGCTGATGCGCCGCACCGGTGTCGGCATGCAGCCCGCTGGGTAAGTCGACGGCCAGCACGGGCGCTGTGTGCTGGTTGATCAAGGCGATCCAGTCGGTCATGCGGCCCGTGACGCCGCGCGCCATGGGGTTTTCAGGCTGCGACGCGCCAATGCCCAGCAGTGCGTCGATCATGGCGTCAAACTGAATCGGAGGTTCACTGGCAATCACCACGCCGCTGGCACGTGCGCGTCCAAAGGAGGCCAGAGTGTCTGGGCTGCACCGTTCGGGCGTGCCCAGCCAGGTCAGTTCAACGGTCTTGCCCCACTGGCGCAAGTGGCTGGCAGCTTCCAGGCCGTCGCCGCCGTTGTTGCCGGGTCCGCAGGCGATCCAGAAAGTCTGCGCATGCGGGTGCAGCGCCAATGCCAGCCGCGCGACAGACAAACCGGCCCGCTGCATCAGGGTGTGGGCGGGCAATTGCGCGGCGTTCGCGGTTTCAATCTGCCGGGTGTTGGCAATGTTGTGAAGTTCATGACGCCGTGGCAGCGCGCCGCAACGCGCCGCCAGCGGCCAGACCCGTTGCGGATCGACGGGGGAATTGGTCATGGTGCTGCGCGGCGCGTCATGCGAACCGGCTTTGGCTGAAACCGCTGAGGTCAATGGCTGCGGTTTGGTTGCCGATCAAATCGGCCAGCGCGCGCGCCGAGCCACAGCTCAAGGCCCAACCACTGGAACCGTGGCCCAAATTGAGCCACAGGCCAGGCACGGCGCAAGCGCCAATCACGGGCGGGCCGTCGGGCATCATGGGCCGCGCGCCTTTCCAGACCTGCACGCCGCTGGACTGGATGGCCGCGCCAGGAAACCAGTCTTGCAGCACTTTGTAGAGCGTTTGAATCGACGACTTGCGATGCTGGTCGGCGCGGCCGCCCAACTCGGCGCTGCCGGCCACCCGGACCCGCTGCCCCAGGCGCGAAATGGCCACTTTGTAACGTTCGTCCATCACGGCGCTTAGCGGCGCGTCGATCGGCTCGCGGATCGGCGCACTGACCGAATAACCGTACACCGCCGCCATCGGCACCTTGACGCCCAACGGCTTGAGCAAGTCCGCGGCGCCGAGTCCTGCGCACACCACCACGCCATTGAACCCGCGCGCGGTCGCCTCGTCTGCGAGTTTGACAGCGACACCCTTGAGCGTAGTGACCGGCCTCACATGGGTGATGGTTTTGTTGAATTCGAACGCCACACCTGCGCGCTGGCACTCGTTCTTCACAAGCAACGCAAACTGCCGGCAGTTGCCGACCTCATCCTGAGGCAGGTGGATGGCGCTAAACAAGGCGGTGCCGGGGTTGAGCGCGGGCTCGACGCGGCGAGTGCCTTTTTCGTCCAGCTCGTGAAATGCCACACCCGCCTCTTTGAGCACTTCAAGACTGGGCTGAATCAGTTTGCGGTCTGATTCGGAGCGCAGCAGCACCATGTAGCCATCGCTGCGGTCGTATTCGAGTTGCAAATCAGCGGTGATCGCATGCAGGCGTTCGCGGCTGTAAAACGCCAGTTTTTGCAGGCTGGCGCGCGCCGCCTGGTAACGTGAGGGCGTGCAGGCGCGCCACCAGCGGGCGATCCAGGCGAGATCGCCGGCGCAGAGCGGCGACCCAACTTTCACAGGCGCGTAACGGCTTGCCAAATGGCTCAACACTTTCCATGGCATGCCGGGTGCGGCCCACGGTGTGACGTAACCGGGCGCCACGACACCCGCATTGGCAAAGCTCGATTCTTCGGCGGCTGCGCCGCGCCGCTCGAATACGGTGACTTCATGACCGTCTGCCGCCAACTCCCACGCCGTTGTGATGCCGATGATGCCCGCGCCGATAACTGCTATTTTCATTGTTTGAATTCTGGATTGACCCTGCTGCAACGGGCCCAGGGAGCTACCGTGCCACAAGCGATTTTTCGATTTGCGCCGCAATGTTCAACACCACATCGTCTTGCAGCGCGACGCCCCATACCATCAGGCCAACCGGCAATTCGCCCGGTACGTGGCAGGGAAGCGAGATCGCGCAGCCGTCGAGCATGTTGACCACCGCTGTGTTGCGAAGCAGGAGCCCGTTGACTTCGAAGAACCGGCCATCACGCTGTGCGCCGGGTTCAACGTCGGCGATCGGTGGCGCGACGATAGGGACGGTGGGCGACAAAACAGCGTCAAAATCCGAGAGCGCGCGTTCAACACTCGCAATCCAGTCCCGCCGCGCGACCTGCAGATCGATGTATTCGCGCGCTGTCATGGTAGAGCCGCGCAATATGCGGGCGAGCACGCGTGGGTCGTATTGACCTTCGTGTCGCGCCAGTATCGGGTAGTGCAGGGCGTAGGCTTCGGCGGGAGAAAATCCGCCTGTGGCATTGATGGCGGGCAAGTCATTCAGCGCAGAAAGATCAATTTCGCGCACCTGGGACCCAGCGGCGCGCAATTGCCGCAAGCTGCGCTCCCAGGCGCGCGAAACGGTCGCGTCCATGGCGTCTTGCATCAGCGGTTTGACCAGGGCGAGCCGGTAATGGGCCAGTGGCGCGTCGCTGCGGACCACGCGTCGTGCCGACAACACCTCATGCGCCAGCATCGCGTCGCGCACGCTGCGGGTGAGGGCGCACACAGTGTCCATGGTGAAGGAGAGCGGGTAAGCGCCTGTGGTTGGCACCAGCCGTGCGGTGTTCTTGAATCCGACAATGCCATTGAGTGCCGCCGGAATGCGAATCGAGCCGCCCGTGTCGGAGCCCAGGCCGATGAACGAGGAGCCGGTTGCGACCGAAACGGCTGCACCCGAAGAAGAGCCACCAGGAATCCGCGGCACATCGCCGCAAGCGCCGTTGGCCGGCGTGCCGAAGTGTGGATTGACGCCCACCCCGGAAAAAGCGAATTCCACCATGTTGGTGCGGCCGATCACTACGCCGCCCGCCGCCTTGAGGCGCGCGACGGCAGGGCAATCCGACAACGCTGGCGGCGCATGCTGCAGTACCCTGGAGCCGGCAGTGGTCGTCTGGTCCTTGAGGTCAAACAAGTCTTTGGCGCTGATGGCAAGGCCAGCCAGCGGCAGGTTTTCCACTGTGTTGGCCATTGCGGCCCGCCTGGCTTCGACAAACATGGTTTTCAGAAAAACATGCCGATTGGAGGCGGACTGAGCCACCTGGATCGCCGCTTCCATTTGTGCGGCGCAAGTGGTTTTCCCGGCTCGCACGGCCGACCGCACGGCGTGCAGATCAACCTGGCTTGGCGATGGGCTTTCCAATGGGATTGCGGTAGCGGATGGGATCATGGCGGCAACTTGAGCATGTTATAATCTACGGGTTTTGCTGGATTCCCCGGCCAAATATTTGCATTTGCCGGTGAACTTGTCGATTTTCCTGGCAAATCATTTGCAATCCTGAATCGCAAACCAGCCTCATCAAGGTGTTGCCCAGGTTTCCTGTCCCTTCAAGGCGCAGAAACACTGGCAATAGCGGGCTGGATTTTAGACCCAACCTTTGGAGTTGAATATGTCAGTTACCATGCGCGAAATGCTGGAAGCCGGTGTCCATTTTGGCCACCAGACCCGCTTCTGGAACCCCAAGATGGCCCCGTTTATCTTCG
>JANNEZ010000520.1:0-2684 GCA_031379255.1 Rhodoferax sp.
GGCTGCACGCTCGAAGACGCGATCGAAAACATCGATATCGGCGGCCCGGCCATGGTCAGGAGCGCCGCCAAAAACTGGAAAGACGTGGCGGTGCTCACTGACGCCTCGCAGTACCCGGGCGTGTTGGCCGAAATCAAACAAGACGGCGTGGTGAGCCAGGCGACCAAATTCGCCCTCTCGGTAGCGGCGTTCAACCGCATTGCGCAATACGACGGCGCGATTTCAGACTACCTCTCCGGCATCCAGCCGGACGACAAGGGCGGCGCCCGCCACGCGCTGTTTTCAGCCCAAGCCAACGGCCGCTTCATCAAACTGCAAGACCTGCGTTATGGCGAAAACCCGCACCAGCAGGCGGCGTTTTACCGCGACTTGTACCCGGCGCCGGGTTCGCTGGTCACTGCCCGGCAGTTGCAAGGCAAAGAGCTGAGCTACAACAACATCGCCGACGCCGACGCCGCCTGGGAATGTGTGAAGAGTTTTTCAGACAAGGCCTGCGTCATCGTCAAACACGCCAACCCCTGCGGTGTGGCCATCGGCGCCGATGCGTTACAGGCCTACAGCAAGGCCTTGCAGACCGACCCGACTTCCGCCTTTGGCGGCATCATTGCGCTCAATTGCCCGCTCGACGAACCGGGCGCGCTGGCCATTGCAAAACAGTTCACCGAAGTGCTGATCGCCCCGGCCTTCACGCCCGAAGCGCTGGCGGTGTTCAAAAGCAAAGTGAATGTGCGGATTTTGCAGATCGACCTGCCGCCATCCCGTGGCGCGGCCGCAGCGCCCGGCAGCCAGGCCCCACTGAGCGCCTGGGAGCGCGGCCTGAACGCTGTCGACGTGAAACGCATTGGTTCCGGGCTGCTGATGCAAACCGCCGACAACCACGAGCTGGCGCTGGCGGATTTGAAAGTCGTGACGACACTTCAACCCACATCCGGGCAACTGCAGGATTTGCTGTTCGCCTGGAAAGTCGCCAAATACGTAAAAAGCAACGCCATCGTGTTTTGCAAGGACCGCATGACGGTGGGCGTGGGCGCGGGGCAAATGAGCCGGCTCGACTCGGCCCGCATCGCTGCGATCAAGGCGGAGCACGCCGGCTTGTCGCTCACAGGCACGGTGGTGGCAAGCGACGCGTTTTTCCCGTTTCGCGACGGCCTGGACGTGGTGGTAGACGCCGGTGCCGCTTGCGTCATCCAGCCCGGCGGCTCGATGCGCGACGACGAAGTCATCAAGGCTGCCGACGAACGCGGCGTGGCGATGGTCTTCAGCGGCGTGCGGCATTTCCGCCATTGACTTTTGGAGCGTCCGATGCAGCCACGCATCAGCATGATCACTCTGGGCGTGCGCGACCTCGCCGCCGCTGTTGATTTTTACGAAAAAGGTCTGGGTTTCCCCAAGATGGATGCGCCGCCGGGCGTAGCGTTTTTCACACTCAACGGAACCTGGCTGGGGCTGTTTGGCCGCGAGGCGCTGGCCGAAGATGCCCATGTTCCATCGCAGGGCGACGGTTTCTGCGGTTTCGCCCTGGCCCACAACGTGGGCTCACCCGAGGAAGTCGACGCCGTGCTCCAGCAGGCTGTCAAAGCCGGCGCGGCGCTTGCGAAGCCAGGGCAAAAAGTGTTCTGGGGCGGGTATTCGGGTTATTTCAAAGACCTTGACGGCCACTTGTGGGAAGTGGCGCACAACCCGCATTTCTGGGTTGGCCCGAAAGACTGAGCGCCAGCAGATTCGCGACTATCGCCCAGTGCCCAACGCCGAGCGACTAGCGATTAGCGATTGTCAATCGGCGTCTGGCGATCAACGCCAGTTGCGGTGCCCATGGCCATGGCCGTGCCCACGGTGGCCATTCCAGTTGGACCAGCCCAGGTTCAGGCTCACGCCAATCGGCGGGTAATAGGCGCGCGGATAGGCAATCGGGTAAGCGATGGGGTACACCGGCTGCACCACCTGGGTGACCACTTGCGGCTGCGTGTAAATCACAGGCGGCTGTGCGTACACCACCGGCGGCTGGGCATAGACCGGCGCGGCTTCGGGTTGCGCCTCGGTGTAATTGGATTGCGGCGCTGGCAGGGCGGCGCCGACCGGCGAGACTTGCAGGCGCACTGTGGGGCCAGGGTCTTGCGGCATTTGCACGCTGTATTGTTTGCCGTTGAATTCATACACCACGTTGTAGGCGGTGGTGCGGTTCTCATAAAACGTCTGGGTGGTGCAGCTCTGCACGTTTTGCGTCTGCGTCTGGCCACCGCCTTCGACGCGGTCGCCCAGCATGGCACCGCCGACCAGGCCAATCAAGGTGGCAATGGCCTTGCCTTCGCCGCCGCCCAGCGAGTTGCCGATGGCGCCACCGGCAACGGCACCCATCAAAGCTCCGCCGCCGGATTTTTGGCCTTGCACCTGGACCTGCTGCTGCGAGCAGACCTGGCGCGGCACGGGGATCTGGCTGATCACCGGCGTGCTGGAGATGACCCGGCCGACTTCCTGGGCGAAGGCCACAGGCGCCGTCAAGGCACCGGCGCCGGCCAGCAGGGCGAACACAATGGTCTGTTTCATGGCGAATTCTCCTTGGGTGCGGGCTGGCGCCACACCACGCGGCCCCAACCCTTCTACCCTCAACGCAAGTCTAGGCCAACCGGTTGTCAGAATCAATGTCCGCCCGGTAAAGCTGGGGTAACAAAATCACGAATTCAGGC
>JANNEZ010000041.1:0-4878 GCA_031379255.1 Rhodoferax sp.
GCGGATCATCAACACCTCATGGTGCTGGTAATACCGGCGGTTGCCGCGCCGTTTCATCGGGCGCAGCTGCGTGAATTCCTGCTCCCAATAACGAAGCACATGCGGTTTTACGCCGCACAAATCCCCTACTTCACCGATCGTGAAATAACGTTTGGCGGGTATGGCGGGAAGCGCTTTCTCCATTGAAATCAATGCTATACGAGAGAAAGCTTCGAGGTTACTCTAAGTTGACACAGTGTGTAAAGGCGGATTTAACCTGTGGTTTGGATGTAACGAAATGCCACATTGCCTGTACGAGGCAAATCAGCCGGCGCTACTTGTCGAGTTGGATTTGCTCTTTGAGTTTGTGGCTGGCGTGAAAGGTCACCACGCGCCGCGCGCGGATGGGGATGGCCTCGCCGGTTCGCGGGTTTCTTCCAGGACGCGGCGCCTTGGTGCGGATCTGGAAGTTGCCAAATCCGGAAATCTTGACGTCGGAGCCTTCGATCAGGCGCGCGGCGATCAAATCAAAAAACGCATCAATCATGTCTTTTGATTCGCGTTTATTGAGACCAATCTGCTCAAACAGCAGTTCGGCCAATTGAGCCTTGGTCAGTGCCGGGGTTTCCAGGCTCTCAACGACAAATTCCATTCATGTCACCTCGTTTGATTTTTGTGATTCCGGGAAATAAGCGTCAGGCGCGCTGGCGCGCACCGACATCGTTGGCCAGACGCGCAACCACCGCCTGTACGGCCTGTTCGATCTGCTCGTCAGTCAGTGTCGCGTCGTCGCTGTTGAGCGTCAAGCGCACCGCAAGGCTTTTCTCGGCGGGGCCAGCCACGGCGTCAGGACTGGATTTTGGCCGGTAGACGTCAAAGAGCCGTGCATCGCACAGGATCTTGCCGGTATTGCCAGCCCAAATCGCCGCCATCAGTGCCGCGTGGCTGACCTGCTCGCCCACCAACACGGCAATATCACGTTGCACCGCATGGTGTCTGGCCACGGGCTGGAAAACAGGAACAGCCCGCTGCAGGACGGCATCGAGTGCCAGTTCAAACAATACCGGCGCGGTCGGCAAGTCCCAGGATTGGCGCCATTTGGGGTGCAACTCACCGATGAAACCAACCGGCGCACCGTGGAACAACACCTGGGCACAACGCCCTGGGTGCATCGCCGGGTGACTGGCCCGCTCAAAGGTCGGCTTGGCCGGCGCCAGCAGCGCCTCGATGTCGCCCTTGATGTCATAGAAGTCAACGCCCTGCTCCTTGCGGCCCCACTGCAAGGCGCTGGCCGGCCCGCCTGCCAATCCAGCCACCCGCATCGGTTGGTGAAAACCTTGGACGGAGGTATCGGTGTTCATGACGGAAGTATCGCGCTGGAACACCCGGCCGAGTTCAAACACACGCACACGCTCAGCCTTGCGGTCCAGGTTGAACTTCAACACCTGGAGCAAGGAGCCCATAAGCGAAGAACGCATCACGTTCATCTGGCTGGCAATCGGATTGAGCAGCTTGATGGGCTCTGGGTTGCCGGCCAGCTCATGCTCCCACCGCTCTTCAACGAAACTGAAGTTGATGGTTTCCTGGTAACCCAACGCGGCCAGGCTGCGGCGCACAGCCATGGGGCTGCGCCGCGCTTCTGCACGCACGGTCGCCGTCACCGGCGCCTGCGGCGGCGTGGCGGGCAGGTTGTTGTAACCGACCATGCGTGCAATCTCTTCGATCAGGTCTTCCTCGATCTGGATGTCAAAGCGGTACGGCGGCGCCAGGACGGTCAAGACACCTTCGGTTTGCGTGACGGGCAAGCCCAGGCGTGTCAACGCGTCCGCACACTGCGCCTGGGTCAGCGGCATGCCCAGAACCTTCGCGGCGCGCGCCACACGCAAACTCACGGGCTTGGGCACCGGTTCGTTGACTCGCTGGTCGTCAACCGGCCCGCAGGCGGTGTTGGGCGTGCCGCAAATCTCGAGAATCAGCTGCGAAATGCGCTCGATGTGTTCCACCGTCTGGCTCGGATCAACACCGCGCTCAAACCGGTGGCCGGCATCGGTCGAAAAATTGAACCGCCGCGAGCGCCCGGCAATGGCTTTGGGCCACCAGAATGCGGCCTCCACATACACCTGTGTCGTGTCGTCTGAGACCCCCGTGGCGTCGCCCCCCATGATGCCCGCCAGCGACTCAACCTGCACGTCGTCGGCGATCACGCCGACTTTGTCATCGACCGTGACGGTGCTGCCATTGAGCAGCTTAAGTGCCTCGCCCGCCCGGCCCCAGCGCACGTCGAGCCCGCCGTGGATTTTGCTGAGGTCAAAAATATGGCTGGGGCGGCCATACTCAAACATCACGTAGTTGGAGATGTCGACCAGTGCCGTTACGCTGCGTTGCCCGCAACGGGCCAGTTTGTCGACCATCCACTGCGGTGTTTTCGCCTGAGTATTGACGTTTTTGATCACACGGCCGCTGAAACGGCCACACAGATCGGGCGCGCTGATTTTGACAGCCAATTCATCGGCGATCTTGACGGAAACCGGCGCAAACGTGGGGCTGTGAAGTGCAGTGCCCGTCAACGCCGAAACTTCGCGCGCCACGCCATACACCGACAGGCAATGCGCCAGATTCGGAGTGAGTTTGAGCGTAAACAGGTTGTCGTCGAGTTTCAAGTGTTCCCGGATGTTCTGGCCCAAGGGCGCGTCGGCGGCTAGTTCCAGCAGTCCCCCGTGATCCTCTGACAGCTTCAACTCGCGTGCCGAGCACAACATACCCTGGCTTTCAACCCCGCGCAGTTTGCCCACCTTGATCTCGAACGGCTTGCCGTCTTCGCCGGGCGGCAATGATGCGCCCACCAGCGCACACGGTACGCGGATGCCCACGCGCGCATTTGGCGCGCCGCAGACGATATCCAGCAAGGTACCGGAACCCACGTCGACCTTGCAGACCCGCAGGCGGTCAGCATTCGGATGTTGTACGGCTTCCTTGATTTCACCCACAACGATTTGGCTGAAAGGCGGCGCGACCGGCTTGCGCTCTTCAACTTCCAGCCCCGCCATGGTGAGAGCGTCGGCCAATTGTTCTGACGTGATCGGCGGATTGCAGAATTCACGCAACCAGGATTCGGGAAATTGCATATCGAAACGTGTTGGTTGAACTACTGGAACTGGGACAGGAACCGGATGTCGCCGTCAAAAAACAGGCGCAAATCGTTCACGCCGTAGCGCAACATGGCCAGGCGGTCGATGCCCGAGCCAAACGCGAAACCGATGTAACGCTCCGGGTCGAGACCCATGTTGCGGATCACCTGCGGGTGCACCTGGCCGGAGCCGGACACCTCGAGCCAGCGGCCCTTGAGCGGCCCGGTGGCGAACATCAGGTCGATTTCCGCGCTGGGCTCGGTGAACGGGAAGAAACTCGGCCGAAACCGGATCTCCAGCGCCTTGGTCTCAAAAAATGCCTGAATGAAATCGAGGTAGACCGACTTCAAGTCCTTGAAACTGATGTTCTCACCCACCCATAGTCCTTCCACCTGGTGGAACATCGGTGAATGGGTGGCATCGCTGTCGACGCGGTAAGTGCGCCCCGGAGCGATGACGCGGATTTCAGGCATGTCACCCGAATACAAACCATCAGATGTGGTGTCTGCCGGGTGCAAGGCTGCATGTTTCTTGACGTGCTGCACGGCGTGCCGGATTTGCATCGGGCTGGTGTGCGTGCGCAGCAGATTGGGCGCCGCAGCAGAGCCGCCCTCGACATAAAACGTGTCGTGCATCGAGCGCGCCGGATGATCCTCCGGGGTATTCAGCGCCGTGAAATTGAACCAGTCGCTCTCAATTTCCGGGCCTTCGGCGACTTCAAAACCCATTGAGCCAAAAATCGCCTCGATGCGCTCCAGCGCCAGTGAAATCGGGTGCAAACCGCCCTGCCCGCGCTGGCGGCCCGGCAGGGTTACATCCAGCGCCTCGGCCTGCAATTGCGCCTGCAATTCAGCGTCCGCCAAGGCCTGGCGGCGCGCGTTCAGAGCCACTTCAATCGCCTGTTTGGCCAGGTTGATGGCGCCGCCGCGCGACTTCTTCTCATCGACGCTCAGAGCCGCCATGCCCTTCATCAACTCGGTGACGCGACCGGATTTGCCCAGAAACTGCGCCTTGGCGTTCTCCAGATCGGCGGGTGTCGCCGCCCTGCCAAAACTTTGCCGGGCGGCGTCAACCATGGCGTCGAGTTCGTTCATTCTTTACCTGTAAAACACACCATCAAAACAAAGGGCTAGCGCCTTTTCAAGCCCTAGCCCCCATTGATACAGCGAAAGCAGCTACTGTTTCAGTAGCTGTTCCACGTCACCATCAAGCAGCAAGCCAGGCCCTAAGCCGCCAGGCGGGCTTTTACCTGATTGACGATGCCTTCAAAAGCCGGCATGTCGTGAATCGCGATATCAGACAGCACCTTGCGGTCGATCTCAATCCCGGCTTTTTTCAGGCCGTTGGCAAACTGGCTGTAAGTCAGGCCACAGGTGCGGGCCGCGGCGTTGATACGCGCGATCCACAACTGGCGGAACACGCGCTTTTTGGTGCGGCGGTCGCGGTAGGCATATTGCCCGGCCTTCATCACCGCTTCTTTGGCGATGCGGAAAACATTGCCGCGGCGGCCGCGGAAACCTTTGGCGAGGGCTAAAACTTTTTTGTGGCGGGCGCGAGCCGTTACACCACGTTTGACGCGAGGCATGGAAGTACTCCTTGTTCGTGGTGAATTAAATGCCCTGGCCGGGCAACATCTGCGACATGTGACCCATATTGGTCTCATGCACGGCTGTTGGTCCACGCAAATGGCGTTTATTTTTGGTGGTCTTCTTGGTCAGGATGTGACGCTTGAAGGCTTGACCGCGCTTGACGGTGCCACCGGGACGAACGC
>JANNEZ010000051.1:0-12465 GCA_031379255.1 Rhodoferax sp.
CCGATCAGCTCTTCGACCGTTTCGTAGCCGTATTGCACCGAGGTGTGGATCGGCTTGTGAATGCCGCCATGCTCCACGCCAAACTGGCTGTCGGCGTGTACGTTGGCGGTGGTGAATCCGGGTTTGCTCATGGTGGGTGGCACTGAAGAGGCGAAAAATGGGCCGTGAATTTGTCAATATAACCAAGTCGGCGCACGGCAGGGCGTCAATCCCGAAGGCAATCTTTCGACTGCCAATTTAGGTCTATTTTCGTTCATTTTTAATTATTACAAATATATTAATCATTTTTAATACAATATTTATACCTATTTTTATAGCAATAAATTAAATAAATTCGTGACTTAAGATCATAAATATTAATACTTAAGTAACAAAAAATATTTATTTGAGCTTACCTTGCTCAAGATGCAGTTGCCGCTGGCAACGCGCTGCCAGCGCCGGGTCGTGCGTCACGACCACAAACGCCGTGCCCTGGTCGCGGGCGAGTTGCATCATGAGTTCAAACACGGCGTCTGCGGTGCCCCGGTCGAGGTTGCCGGTGGGCTCGTCGGCCAGCACGCAGGCCGGTTGGGTGACCAGCGCGCGCGCGATGGCCACACGCTGGCGCTCGCCGCCCGAGAGTTCGGATGGCCGGTGGTGCAGGCGTTCGCCCAAGCCCACAGTGGTCAAGGTTTTTAAAGCCGCTTGCGCGCATTCTTTTCTTGGCAGCCGGCGGATCCACAACGGCATGGCCACGTTCTCCAGCGCCGTGAACTCCGGCAACAAATGGTGGAACTGGTAGACAAAACCCAGGTGCCGGTTGCGCAAATCGCCTTGTTGCGCGGCGCTCAAGCTGGCGAGTTTCTGGCCCTGGATTTGCACCTCGCCGCTGGTCGGCGCATCCAGTCCGCCGAGCAAGTGCAACAAGGTGCTTTTGCCGGAACCGGAAGCACCCACAATCGCCAGCGTTTCACCGGCGCGCACCTGCAGGTCAACGCCTTGGAGCACCGTCACGTCCAGCGGGCCTTCGGTGAAACGTTTGGAGAGGCCCGAAGCACTGAGGACGACCTCATTCATAGCGAAGCGCCTCTGCCGGGTTGACCCGGCTGGCATGCCAGCTCGGGTAAATGGTCGCCACAAAAGCGAGGATCAGCGAGATCACGGCAATCGGCACGATGTCGGCCTGCTGCGGGTCGCTCGGCATGCGGCTGATGAGGTAAATGTCTTTGGGCAGGAAGTTGGCCGAGAGCAGGTTCTCCAGCGCCGGCACGATCACGTCGATGTTGTAGGCCACGCCCAGGCCCAGCAGCAGGCCGGCCATCGTGCCGATCACGCCGACCATCGCGCCTTGCACGATAAAAATGCGCATGATGCTGCCGGGGCTTGCGCCCAGCGTGCGCAGGATGGCGATGTCGGCGCGTTTGTCGGTCACCGTCATCACCAGCGTGCTCACCAGGTTGAACGCCGCCACCGCGACGATCAGGGTGAGGATGATGAACATCATGCGTTTCTCCAGCTGCACGGCGGCGAACCAGGTGCGGTTTTGCCGCGTCCAGTCGCGGATCAAAAAGTTGCCGGTCAGCGTGCGGCCGAGTTCAGCGGCCACCTCGCGCGCCTTTTGCAGGTCTCGCAGTTTCAGGCGCACGCCGGTCGGGCCTTCGAGGCGGAAGATGCGCGCCGCGTCGTCCACGTGCATCATCGCCAGGCCCGAGTCGTATTCAAAGTGGCCCGAGTCAAACACGCCGACCACCGTCATCTGCTTGAGGCGCGGCACCACACCAGCGGGCGTGACTTGGGCGCTGGGCGCGATCAGCGTGACCGCGTCGCCGTCACGCACCCCCATCTGGCGCGCCAGCTCGGCGCCAAGCACGATGCCAAACTGGCCGGGCACGAGTTGCGAAAGTGTCGATTTTTTCAGGGCATTGGCCAGGTCCGTCACTTCGGGTTCGAGCGCCGGGTCAATGCCCCGGATGATCGCGCCCTTGAGGTCTTCACCACGCCCGAGCAGGCCCTGCGCGCCGATGAAAGGCGCGGCGCCCACAACCTCTGGGTTGGCGCGCGCCTGTTGCAGGGTCAGCGCCACGTCCGGCAAGGCGTCTCCATTGGGCGCGAACACCTCGATGTGGGAGATCACACTGAGCATGCGCGCGGTGACTTCCTTCTGAAAGCCGTTCATCACGCTCAAGACAATGATCAGCGCCGCCACGCCCAGGGCAATGCCCAGCATTGAGACGCCCGAGATGAACGAGATGAAGCCGTTGCGCCGAGTGCCGCGGCTGGCGCGGGTGTAGCGCCAGCCGAGCAGGAGTTCGTAGGGTATTTCGGCGGGAATGGCGAAAGGCAGGCGCATGGAGGACAGTGGTTGGCGGACGCTGCCGATTGTCCACCACCGAAGGCCCGGCCCGAAGCGCGACGGATGGCTGGCCCACTGACGCACAATCCGCCCATGCATTTGCTGATTCCCTTTGCGCATTGCCAATCGCCGCTGGGCCAGGCGGCGCTGCAATCGCTGGCTCTGCCCCATCTTGCGCAACTGCTTCAGAGCCTGACATTGACCGCCACCGATTTGGGTGACGAGAGCAGCCTGTCGCCCCCGCACGAGCGCGCGCTGGCCCTGGCGCACGGGCTGGCCACACCCGGAAAAGCCCTCACCGACGGTCAAGTGCCCTGGGGTGCGTGGCACGCGGCGTACGCGGGGTTGCTGCTTGCCGGTGCGCCCCAGGAATCTCCAACCGGCTGGGCCGTGATCACACCCGCGCAGTGGGCGGTGCAGACCAACCACATCACCATGTCCGACCCCGAAGCGTTGCGAATCACCGAGACTGATTCCCGCGCCCTGCTGGCGGCCATGGAACCTTATTTTTCCGGCGACGGCATTCGCCTCATCTACAACGCACCGACCCGCTGGCTGGCCTGTGGCGCCGTGTTTCACGGGCTTGCCACGGCCTCGGTGGACCGCGTCGTGGGCCGCCACGTGGACGACTGGTTGCCCAAGAGTGACGCGGCCAAACCGCTGCGCCGATTGCAGCAGGAAATGCAGATGCTGCTCTACACCCACCCGCTCACCGAGGCGCGCGCTGCAAAGGGCCTGCCCGCGGTGAATTCGTTCTGGGTCAGCGGCACCGGGCCGGCGCCGGTCAGTCTTCCTCAAGGCCCGGTATCTGCGCTGGTTTGCCCGAACACCTTGCGCGATGCCGCTGTGCGCGAAGACTGGGCCGCTTGGGTCGAGGCCTGGCGGCATATTGACGCAGCGCATTGCACCGATGCCTTGCGCGCCCTGGCAAAGGGAGAACCGGTCACGCTGACATTGTGCGGCGAGAAAAATTCGCAGCGCTTTGAGTCCAGACCGCTGGGCCCGCTGGATCGGTTGATTCGCAAACTCAAAAGCATTTCTGGCCAGAAACCCCTACAAATATTGCTTAGCCAGCTATGAAAATCAAAGCAAGAGAGGTCCCGCCACGTGCCGTCTGGGCGCTCGAGCAGGCCGGCGTGCACCCGCTCTTGGCGCGGCTTTTTGCCGCGCGCGGCGTGCAAAACAAGGCCGAGCTGGAGGATGGGCTGGCGCTGCTGTTGCCCCCTTCGACGATGAAAGGCACACAAGAAGCCGCTGTGTTGCTGGCCGATGCCATTGCCGCGCAAAAGAAGCTGTGCATCGTGGCGGATTACGACTGCGACGGCGCCACCGCCTGTGCCGTCGGTGTTCGCGGCCTGAAACTGCTGGGCGCCCACAACGTTGGTTACACCGTGCCGGATCGCGTGGTGGACGGTTACGGCCTCACGGCGCCGATCGCCGAACGCGTGAAGGCCAGTGGCGCCGACGTGCTGATCACCGTGGACAACGGCATCGCCAGCTTTGAAGGTGTGGCGGCGGCGCGCGCGCTGGGCATGGCGGTTTTGGTGACCGACCACCACCTGCCGGCCTCGCTCGATGGCGCCATCCGCCTGCCCGACGCCGATGTGATCGTCAACCCGAACCAGCCCGGCTGCGCCTTTGAAAGCAAGTCCATCGCGGGTGTGGGTGTGATGTTTTATGTGCTGCTGGCGCTGCGGGCCGAGTTGCGCCAGCGCGGCGTTTTCAACCTGCGGGCCGCCGCGCTGGGCCGCCCCAAGCAAAGCACGGCCCCCTCGGGGGGCAGCGCAGCACACGAAGTGGCAAGCGTGGGGGTTCCATTTCAGCCCAGGCTGGACGCCTTGCTGCCCCTGGTGGCATTGGGCACAGTAGCCGACGTCGTCAAACTCGACGGCAACAACCGCCGCCTCGTGGCGCAGGGGCTTAAACGCATTCGCAGCCGCGCGGCGCAGCCGGGATTGGCTGCGCTCTTCGCCGTGTCGGGCCGCAAAATCGAGGTCGCCACCACCTTCGATTTCGGCTTCGCCCTGGGACCGCGCATCAACGCCGCAGGCCGTCTGGCCGACATGACCCTGGGCATCGAATGCCTGCTTACTGACGACACTTCGCGGGCCGATGAGCTGGCCAAGACGCTCGACGGCATCAATCGCGAGCGCCGCGACATCGAAGGCGGCATGCGCGACCAGGCGCTGTTGATCGCCGAATCACTCTTCGACGAATCCAAAGAGCCGCCACCCGCGCTGTGTGTGTTTGACGCCGCTTTTCACGAAGGTGTGGTCGGCATCGTCGCCTCGCGACTCAAAGACAAAATGCACCGCCCGGCGTTTGTTTTCGCGCAAAGCCGCGCGCCCGGCAAAGAGCATGAACTCAAAGGCTCGGGCCGATCGATCGCCGGTTTCCATTTGCGCGACGCGCTGGATCTGGTGGCCAAGCGCCACCCCGGCGTGTTATTGCGGTTTGGCGGCCATGCGATGGCGGCCGGCTGCACCGTGCGCCAGGACCGGCTGGGCGAATTCGAGCGGGGCCTCACGCAGGTGGCCGCTGAATGGCTTGACGCGGCAACACTCACGCGGCGCATCGACACCGATGGCGCGCTGGACCCGCAATACCGCCGCGCCGACATGGTGGACACCCTGCACCACGAGGTGTGGGGCCAGGGTTTTGCGCCGCCGCTGTTCAGCGAATCACTCGAGGTGGTATCCCAACGCCTCGTCGGTGAAAAACACCTCGCGCTGAAACTCAAACACCAGGGCCAGCCGGTGGATGGCATCTGGTTTGGCCACACCGAACCGCTGCCGCCGCGCGCAACGCTGGCATTCCGGCTGGATACAGACGAATGGAATGGGGTGCGGCGTGTGCGGTTTTTGGTGGAAGGTGTCGAGAATTAACTATTTCAGAAAATATGTATTTAAAATAATTAGGGTTAAAGTCACGTAAAAATTTAATAATTTGCTATATATTTTAAATATATACTGATGTTTATTTAAATATTTTATTTAATTTAATTAATAATTAACGGATTTGAATCCCCACGCTCTCCTAGGGAAAACCCCGCAGCGCCTAAAATTCAGCCGTGACTGCCATCTTGAACGCTGACCTACATTGCCATTCCGTCGTTTCCGACGGCACCTTGACCCCCGAAGCCCTGGCCGAACGCGCCGCCAAAAACGGCGTCGAGTTGTGGGCCCTGACGGATCATGACGAAATCAGCGGCCAGCACCGCGCCGCCGCAGCGGCCAAGACGCAGGGCCTTCAATACCTCACCGGCACCGAAATTTCCGTCACCTTCATCGGCGCCACGGTGCACATCGTCGGGCTGGGCTTCAACCCCGACGACGCGCGCATGCAAGCAGGGCTCGCCAAAACCCGGGGCGGGCGGCGCGAGCGGGCGCAGGAAATCTCGGATGGCCTGGCCAAAGTCGGCATCAAGGGCGCTTACGAGGGGGCGTTGAAATACGTCGGCAATCCGGACCTGATTTCGCGCACCCACTTTGGCCGTTACCTGGTCGAAGCGGGCGTGTGCAAAGACACCAACGAGGTTTTTCGCAAATACCTCACCGAAGGCAAACCCGGCTTTGTGGAACACAAGTGGGCCAACCTGAAAGAAGCGGTCACGTGGATCAAAGAGGGCGGCGGCATTGCCGTCATCGCCCACCCGGCGCGCTACAAATTCACGGCGAATGAAGAATACGCCCTGTTCAGCGAGTTCAAGCAACACGGCGGGCAGGCCGTGGAAGTGGTCACCGGCAGCCACACGGCGGCTGAATACGACATCTACGCCAAAACCGCGCTTGAGTTCGGCCTGGCGGCTTCGCGCGGCAGCGATTTCCATGACCCGGCCGAATCGCACACCGACCTGGGCACCCTGCCCTACCTGCCCGGCAACCTGACACCCGTTTGGGAATTGCTGGCGGACCGCATTCTGTGACGCCTGCGCCAGCGTCCGGGCAGCCCAAGGCGCTCACGGCGCACCAGCGCAGCACCTTGGCCGGCATTGCCCTGGTGGTGCTGGCAGTGGCCTGTTTCGCCACCCTTGACACCACCACCAAATTGCTCACGGCCAGTGTGCCCATGGCCATGGCGATGTGGTTCCGTTTCACCTTTCAGGCGCTGGCCACCACAGCCATCGTGTTGCCGCAAAAGGGCCTGGCCGGCCTGAAAACCGCGCACCCACGCTTTCAGCTTGCACGCGGGCTGCTGCTGGTGGCCTCCAGTGCGCTGGCGTTTACCAGCCTGAAGTTCACGCCGGTGGCGGAGTTCACGGCCATTGTGTCGCTCACGCCCTTGATGATCACGCTGATTGCGGCGCTGAAGCTCAAGGAGCGGGTGTCTGCCCTGCGTTGGGCGCTGGTGGTCGGCGGGTTCGTCGGCACACTCATCATCATTCGCCCGGACGCCGACGACTTCAACTGGGCGCTGCTGCTGCCCTTGGCTTTGGTGGGCACCAGCACCGCGTTTCAGTTGCTCACCAGCCAGCTGGCGCGCACCGAAGACCCGGCTGTCACACACCTCTACACCGGCTGGATCGGCATGCTGGTGGCGCTCCTGGCGCTGCCGTTTTTCTGGATGTCGATCGACCAGCCGTCGCTTTGGCTGGGGCTGGCGCTGGTCGGGCTGATGGGCACGGTCGGGCACTTTATGTTGATCCTGGCCTACAAACGCGCCACGCCGGCCGTTCTCACACCTTTTCTGTATGGCCAGATCGTTTTTGCCATGTTGGGCGGCTGGCTGCTGTTTTCACACGTGCCAGACACCTGGTCGCTGCTGGGCATTGCCCTGATCACCGGCTGCGGCGCTTTGGGCACCTGGCTGACGCTGCGGGAATCCCGCGCGACACAGGTGGCACCCGAACCAGCCGAATCCTGAACCTACAACGGCCATGGCGCAATATTTCGACATCCATCCCGAGAATCCGCAGGCCCGCTTGCTCAAGCAGGCCGTGAGCCTGCTGGAAAAAGGCGGCATTCTGGCGGTGCCGACCGACTCCAGTTACGCCCTGGTCTGCCACCTGGACGACAAGGACGCCGCTGAACACCTGCGCCGCATCCGGGGTGTCGATGACAAACACCATCTCACCTTGTTGTGCCGCGACCTCTCGGAGCTGGCCAACTACGCCCGGGTGGACAACCAGCAGTACCGCCTGCTCAAGTCCGCCACACCAGGCCCGTACACCTTCATTCTGCTGGCCAGCAAGGAAGTGCCGCGCCGGGTCAGCCACCCGCAGCGCAAGACCATCGGCCTGCGGGTGCCCGACCACAAAACCCTCAACGAGTTGCTGCTGCTGCACGGCGCGCCTCTGCTGGCAACCACATTGATCCCGCGAGGGGAAACGCAGCCCTTGAACGACGCGCAGGACATCCGCGAACGGTACGAACACGATGTGGCCGCAGTCATCGACGCCGGCGCCTGCACGCTGGATCCCACCACCGTGATTGACCTGAGCGGCAGCGAACCCGTGGTGGTGCGCGAAGGCCGCGGATCGCTGGCGGCGCTGGGCTTGTAAAACAGTCTGAGACAATTCGCCCATGGACATCGCCCAACTGATTCAAACCGTACTCATTTACGCCCTTCCTGTGCTTTTTGCCATCACCGTGCACGAGGCGGCGCACGGTTATGCCGCAAGGCATTTTGGCGACAACACAGCCTACGTTTTGGGCCGCATCACGCTCAACCCGCTCAAACACATCGACCCGGTGGGCACGATCCTGATGCCGCTGATGTTGTACTTCGCCACCAGCGGCGCTTTCCTGTTTGGTTACGCCAAGCCGGTGCCAGTGCGTTTTGGCAATCTGCGCAACCCCAAGCGCGACATGGTTTGGGTGGCGCTGGCCGGCCCGGGCGCCAACCTGGCGCAGGCGCTCGGCTGGGGCATCGTGTTTTACCTGCTGATTGGCACGGGCGTTGACGAGCGATTTTTCCTGACCATGTGCAAAGCCGGGATCACGGTCAACCTGGTGATGTTCGCGTTCAACCTGTTCCCCTTGCCGCCGCTCGACGGTGGCCGCATTTTGGTGGGCCTTTTGCCCTACCGGCAGGCCGAGTTGGTGTCGCGCCTGGAACCCTGGGGGTTTTTCATCGTCCTAGGCCTCTTGCTGATGGGTGTGGTTGACAAACTCTGGATGCGGCCGCTCATGGCCGCCACTGAAACGGTGCTGGGGCTGGTGTTGTCGCCGCTGGCCTTTCTTGTGCGCTGAATCGTGCGCTGAATCGACCGTTGAAAACCATGGCCACCTCGCCTGCAATGCCCAAATTGACCCGCTTCCTCACCGGCATCACCACGTCTGGCACACCGCATCTGGGCAACTACGTGGGTTCCATCCGCCCCTCGGTGCAAGCCAGTCAGCGCGCCGACGTGGAGAGTTTCTACTTCCTCGCCGACTACCACGCGCTCATCAAAATTGACGAGCCTGCGCGTATTCAGCGCTCTACCCTCGAGATAGCGGCCAGTTGGCTGGCGGCCGGGCTGGACCCGGCACGCGTGACGTTTTACCGCCAGTCGGACATTCCTGAAATTCCGGAGCTCACCTGGTTGCTGACCTGTGTCTGCGGCAAAGGCATCCTGAACCGGGCGCACGCCTACAAGGCAGCGGTCGACAAAAACCTCGCCGCCGGAGCCGAGGCCGAGGCCGACATCAACACTGGCCTCTTCATGTACCCGGTGCTGATGGCCGCTGACATCCTGATGTTCAACGCGCACAAGGTGCCGGTCGGGCGCGACCAGGTGCAGCACCTGGAAATGACACGGGACATGGCCAGCAGCTTCAACCACCGCTACAAGGATGAAACGGGCGAACATTTTGTGTTGCCCGACGTGGTGATTGACGACAACGTGGCCACTCTGCCGGGCCTGGATGGCCGCAAGATGAGCAAGAGTTACGACAACACGATTCCGCTGTTTTCAAGCCGCGAGCAGCTCAAAAAGCTGATCGCCGACATCGTCACCGACTCGCGCGCGCCGGGTGAACCCAAAGTCGTTGAGGGCTCGGCGCTGTACCAGATCTACCAGGCGTTCGCGTCGCCAGAAGAATCGGCGGCCTTGCGCAAAGCTTATGAAGACGGCATTGCGTGGGCTGAGGCCAAGACCATTTTGTTTGAACGCATCGACCGTGAAATCGCGCCGATGCGCGCCACGTATGAGGCGCTGATGGCCGACCCAGCCAAAGTCGAGGCCATTTTGCTGGCCGGCGCCCTGAAAGCCCGGAAACTGGCAACACCGTTCATGGCGCGCTTGCGGCAAGCGGTGGGGTTGCGCGACCTGCGCCAGGGCGCTCTTGCAAAAGCAGCCAAGTCTGCCAAAAACGCACTCCCCAGCTTCAAGCAATACCGCGAAGCCGATGGCCGGTTTTACGTGAAATTCGTCGATGCGGCGGGCAAATTGCTGTTGCAAAGCCCGGGTTTTGAATCGCCCAAAGACGCAGGGCAACTGGTGCGCGATTTGCAGGCAGGTGGCGCGTCATTGAGTGGCTTGAAGCTGGGCGAAGGCGCCACCACCGAGGCCGTCAACGCAGCCCTGGAGCAGCTTCGCGAAGCCGCCTGAGCGCCTGCCACGCTGGTAGAATCCAGGCTTCGCGGAGAGATGGCAGAGTGGCCGAATGTACCTGACTCGAAATCAGGCGTACCGCAAGGTACCGTGGGTTCGAATCCCACTCTCTCCGCCAGAAATTTAAAAGGTTTGCAGCTATTAATTTAGAAGCAAACCTTTTTTCTTTGGTGTGTCATGCAGCCACCATGTAGCCAACGGTAGTTGTTTGTACCGTCAGGCCTAGCCAGGGCGAACCCTCAGGCGGCCACCAACTCAGGCGCAGCCACCCGCTTGATGCGCTTGCACTCTTTGGCAGTTTGTCGCGCCGTCCACAAATCACGCTGGGTTTGCAGCGCCAGCCAATAGCCGGGCGTGGTGCCCAGTGCTTCCGCCAGGCGCAAGTCCATGTCAGCCGACACGGCGGCGTGGCCATGCAGTACGCGCGACAACATCACCCGGCTGATGCCGGTATACGCGGCAAAAGCGGTCACGCTCACCCCCAGGCCATCAAGCCAGCCCGCCAGCAGCTCGCCGGGATGTGCGGGGTTGTGCATGTTCATTCTTTGCCTCTTAGTGGGAATCCAAATAGTCCAATAGCTCCACATCAGCACCGACAAACCGAAAGGCCAGACGCCAATTTGCCTGCACGGTCACGGCATAAAACCCGGCACGGTCGCCAGTCAGCCCGTGCAGTCGCCACGACGGTCGGACCAAGCTGTGCCCAGCAATAGAAATGAAATAGTGATTGTCACGAGTCTTTTCATGCGATGTCTCCCTGCTGCTGCCCATTGAGTGAAGGTGTCCCGCTTTTTCAGCCGCTAAGCCTATCCAGGGCGAACAGGTTCAGGCTTGTACGGGTGTCACGCTCAGGCGCAAGCCCACAGCGTGCAGCACTTTGTGAACGGTAGTCAGTGTCGGATTCCCGTTTTCGCTCAAGGCCTTAAATAGCGTTTTGTCGCCGACATCGGCACGGCGGGCGACTTCTGCCATGCCGTGAGCTTTGGCCACCTGGCGCAGGGCCACCAGCAACGTGGCTGGGTCATCAAGCTCCATCACAGCTTCCATATAAGCGGCGGCTTCGATGGGGTCTTTCAGCGCTTCCGTCAGGTAGTCGTCAAAACTTGCATCGCGTGGTGCGTTCATGGCTTACCCCTTTGTTTCCAGTCATTCAAATAGTCGATGGCCAATCTGATGGCGCGGTCTTGCCCGCTTTTGTCGCTGCCACACAGCAGCAACACCAACACCGGCCCTTGGCGGCTCAGGTACACCCTGTACCCCGGCCCGTGGTCAATCTTCAGTCCTGAACACCGTCGCGCACGGGTTTGCAGTCGCCAAAATTCCCTGCGCTCAGGCGCGTTAGCCGTACCCTGATTTTGGCTTTGGCTTGCACATCTTTCAGGCCATCGAGCCAATCGATTAATGGGCGCTGGCCTTGCGCGTCTTTGTATATCCGAAGTTCCATCATGGTATCCTAAAACGTACCCTATGCGCTACCTGAAGTTGACCGTTTTTCACGGACACTTTGTAGCTTCTCGACTTCATGTCGTGAAGGTGCCCCGCTTTTTGGCCTGGTTTCGAATCAGGCCTAGCCGGGGCGAAACCGTCAGGCGGCCATCAAGGGCGCACATTGCACCCGCATCGGCGCGGCCTTGAATCGCTGTGCGGCTTGCCACACGTCATAGGCGCTTTGCTCTGCCAACCACAGGCGCGCCTCGCCACCTCTGTCCACACCCAGCCAGGCTTCAATCCGCAAGGCCATTTCCGGCGAAATGGCAGCGCGCCCATTCAGCACACGGGAAAGCGCCACGCGAGACACGCCCAATTGCGCAGCAGCATCGGTAACCGTCAGCCCCAGCGCGGGCAACACGTCGTCACGCAAGGTCAAGCCAGGGTGCGGGGGGTTGAACATACGTGCCATTTCATTTCTCCTAGTGGTAGTCCAAATAGTCCACCAGCACTGCGTCAGCGCCTTCAAAGGCGAACGTCATTCGCCAGTTGCCATTGACCCAAACCGAAAAATGTCCTTTCAGCTCGCGCCCTTTCAGCGGGTGCAGGCCCCATCCCGGCAAATTCATGCCTTGGGCGTTGGTGGTTTCGTTCAAGCGTCGCAACATCGCAGCAAGTCTCGGTGCATGGGCTGTTTGAATGCCCGCCATGTTTCCTTTTTCGAAAAAGGCTTTCAGGCCCTTGTGCCGGAACGTCTTAATCATGCGGCATTGTATCTCGTAACGTTACGGGATGCACACTTTACCCCGCAACCACCCGCAAGCACAGGTTTGATGCCACCCTGGCCAGCAGCGCGTCGCGAACGCCAATAGTTAACATGGGTATTAACTATTTGACGATTTCTTGTTTATCTGGAAAGAATACTGGAATAATCGGCGTTTAAGTCAAGTGAAATAAAGATTTATTGCTACGTTTTTTTGTAGCAGCTGATATTTCCGCTTTTCGCTGTGTTTGCTGTTGCTCATGTCCGTCATTCTCCTGGTTGACTGACTTCCTGGAATTTACGCTGCAACGGCTGGCGGAGGGCAGGTCAGTCGTGCGCTTCGCCCCATCTGGGTCGATGTTTCCGTGGCTTTTATTGCATCCGGTCCCGCCGCACGAGTTGCGG
>JANNEZ010000008.1:0-19679 GCA_031379255.1 Rhodoferax sp.
GCGCACCGCTGGTATTGGCCGCACGGCGCCCGAGCTGCAATGGGACCTTAATTACCTGCTCAAACTATGGACCGCGATTGACGGCGCGTCCAAAGGGGCCAAAGGCGCGTTCCTGATCTACCAGGAATCCAGCCTGGTGATCCGCGCCATCCGCGACTATTTCAACCACGACATTGGCGACATCCTGATCGACACCGACGACGTGTACGACCAGGCGCAGCAGTTCATGGCGCACGTGATGCCGGAGCACGCCGCGCGCGTGAAGCGTTACCGCGACGACGCGCCGCTGTTCAGCCGCTTCCAGATCGAGCACCAAATCGAATCAGCCTATGCCCGCACGGTGCAATTGCCCAGCGGTGGCGCGATCGTGATTGACCACACGGAAGCTTTGGTCAGCGTGGACGTGAACTCGGCCCGCTCCATCCGTGGCGGCGACATCGAAGAGACCGCCACCCGCACCAATCTGGAAGCCGCCGAAGAAGTGGCGCGCCAGATGCGCCTGCGCGACCTGGGTGGCCTGATCGTGATCGACTTCATCGACATGGAAGAAAGCCGCAACCGCCGCGACGTGGAAAACCGCCTGCGCGACGCGTTGCGGCAGGACCGCGCGCGCGTGCAGTTCGGCACCATCAGCAAGTTCGGCCTGATGGAGATGAGCCGCCAGCGCCTGCGCCCTGCGCTGTCTGAAGGCGCTTCAATCCCCTGCCCGCGCTGTGGTGGTTCCGGGCATATCCGTGACACCGAATCGAGCGCTTTGCAAATTCTGCGGATCATCCAGGAAGAGTCCCTGAAGGACAACACGGCCTCCGTGTTGTGCCAGGTACCGGTGGAGGTGGCCTCGTTTCTGTTGAATGAAAAGCGCACCGAAATTGCCAAGATCGAATTGAAACAGCGCATCAACGTGCTGATGGTGCCCAACAAGACCTTGGAGACGCCCAACTACCGGCTGGAGCGCCTGAAACATGACGACCCGCGTCTGGACAACATCGAAGCCAGCTACAAGATGGCTGAAGAGATTGAAGACCCGACCTCGGTAACCCGTCGCTCGCAGGAGCCCACCAATAAACAGACGCCGATCATCAAAGGTGTGTTGCCGGACGCGCCGGCGCCGGTCGCAGCGCCGCAGCCCGTGAAGGCCGTTCAGCCTGCACCCGCTGCCGTACAACCCAAACCCGTTGTCGTTGCTATCCCAGCACCTGCCGAAAAAGGATTCTTCGGTTGGATCAAAACCCTGTTTGGCGGCGCGCCAGTGGCACAACCGTCAACCCCTGTCACCGAGTCTGCCCGGAAGGAACAAGCCGACAACCGCGCTGGCAAAGAAGGCGCCCGCCGGGATGGACCGCGGGGCGAAAGCCGGGATGCCAGGCCTGAAGGTCGTGGCGAAGGCAACCGGGGCGGTCGCGGCGGCCGGGGCGGCCGTGGCGGCCGCAACCAGAGTGGCGAGCGCACGGACCGCCCGCAAAACCTGCAAGGCGCACGTCCTGAGGGGAATGCGACAGCCAACGTGGAGTCCGCCAACACACAATCAGCTGGCAACAACGAAGCCCAGCGCAGCGATGCACTGCGTGAACCCCGTGAAAATCGGTCTGCGCGAGGTGGTGAACGTGGTGGCCGAAGCCGAAATGGCGACCGTTCGCCGCGCAACAACGAAGCCGATGGAAACCGGGAAGGCCAACGCAACGATGGGCGTCCACCGCGCGAGGTACGACCCGCTGACACAATTGAAACATCCCCAACGGACGTCGACGCGCTGGTCGGTGCGGCTGCTGACGGCGTAGCCAAAACGGAGGTGTCTGCAGAAAATTCGCAGCCCCGCGAAAAACGCTCGCGAGATCGTTATGGGCGCGAACGGGGGCCACGTTCGGATCGACCCGATCGCGGTGAGCCGCGTGACCAGCGGCCACGGGATGGTCAGCAGCCTCTGGACGGGTTTGCACCCGACTACGTTGCACCCCACGCAGCTGAAGCAACTTCGGGCGGCGAATCCCCAGCAGCGGAGCCGGTGGCCCGCCGGTCGTATTTTGCCGAAAGGGCTGCAGCGCACGCAGACGCGGTTCAGCCCAAGTCGACGGAAGTGGCCGTCGCTGCGCCTGAACCCGTCCGGGAGTTGCGGCGCGTTGAAGAGCCAATCGCCCAGCCCATGCAGGCTTCAGTTCCCGTTGCGCCTGCTGCCGCTTCTGCGACCGAATCCCACAGCTTGCCTACGGTGCAGGCATTCAATCTGCCTGTCGTCGATTTGGCGCAAGTGGCACAAGGTTCCGGATTGTCCTGGGTCAATTCAGACCCGGTAAAAGTAGCAGCGGTGCAAGCGGCCATTGCAGCTGAGGCCAAGCCAATTCACGTTCCTCGTGCGCGGCCGCCGGTTATTCAAATTGACGCAGGACCCTTGGTGCTGGTCGAAACCAAGCGTGACCTGGCCAAAACCAAGTTGCCATTCGAAGAAACCTCACCGCAGGAGTTGACGGCGCAATAAGGGCGGACTTGTCTGGGTCGGCCCGGCAAATAGGTTTCCGGACCAAATCAGGCCTGGTTCAGTTCCGGTTTGATCCTGTTCACTCAGGCGGCGTTTGGCGGGATCAGGGTGGATGCCGCATTGCGCCAGGCCTGGGTGGTCGCCGAGGCATCGCCCCGCTGTTCCGCAAGACTTGCCAATGCCATCCAAACACTGCTCTCCAGGCGGCTGCCACTCAGCTTGGGCAGGCTTTGCGTCAGGAGTTGTTGGGCCTTGCCCCACAGCTGTAAATGCTGGCATGTGATTCCTGCCAAATACTGAAGCAGCGCATCCCCCGGATCGCGCAATTGGGCGGATTCGATCCGGCCCAGCCACTGGGCGTCCGGCGCGCTTTCGGTTGAAGCAAAACCCAATGCGACCGTTTCAACCAATGCGAGTTTCTGGATGTGGTCAATTGTGGATGGGTTTGCAATCATTTGCTCCCAAATTGGAAGCAACCATTGCCGTGAGAGTGGAGCGTCGCCACCCAGTTCAACCAAACGACGGGCAGCGAAGGTGGCAATTTCGGCTTGATTGCGTTCCTTGCCATCCAGGCTTTCCCAAACCCGCTGCAGCTGCCCCGGCTCTCTGGCCCCGATCAACAATTCCATGACCAGCCCACGCAATATGCTCGGCCCTGCCGCTTCCGAAAAAGCGCGGTGTTTGACCAGTTGACGGGCGGTTTCGAGCGCAACCACCGTTTGACCCGCCAAGCGGGCAGCCTTCAATCGCAACCGCAAGGCAGCGGCGCGCCGCGATGCGCCTTGGGGCATGTCGTCCAGCCAACGAAGCGCCGTTGCAGCATCGCGATCGTCCAGAGCCCACGCTGCCGCCCGCAATTGCAGGCCTTCCCGGGCCTCCGCCGCATCGCGCTGCCCCGTCACTTGCAGAGCCTGCTGAAAGTGGGCTGACCGGGCATCCTTGTCGAGCAAGGAATGCGCTCCTTCTGCGGCCAACAAGTGGGCCATCGAACGCAGGCGGCCCGAGTAAGGCAATGAACCTGCGCCTTTTTCCTTCATGTCCTCCTGCGCGAGAGCCAGCTCGGCTGACTTGCGCGCACGGATAAAACGCCCCGCGAACATATGCAGCAAAGCATCCAGCAATGCCACAAAAACCGCCGTTTCACGTTGCTGCATGCGCCAACGCCTGGCTTGGGTCGGCACAGCGAGCAAAGCCGTAAGCGCCCGCAGGGCCAGGTGGAGGGCCAAAAACAAGCCCGCCAGCAGCACCAGCACGAGGTTTAGAGAGAGGTCAATGCGGTGCGGTGGCCAATAGACTGAAATCACGCCCCGGTTATTGCCGGCCAGCAATGCGGCCGCCACCGCGACGGCAAACAGCATCAGGAGTGACAGTGCCGTTCGCATGGCGCGGCCTATCGCCCCGCTGCAGCAGTGGCCAGTGCGGACAGGGTTTCGTCCACACGGGGAAGTTCAAGAACACGCATTTGACCCTGAATCTGAGCCAGCAACACCATCGCAGTCTGTGTCTTGCGCGACGACGCATCGAAATATTTCGACAACGTGGACGAAGCCGACGCCAGGTCAGAACGTGCGGACTCAAGCTGGCGCGCCAATAGACCCAGTCGCGCATTGAGCACCTTGAGTTTCAAGTTTTCGCGGACAAAGAACGCCTGCTCGGGTGACAGCAGCGCAGATTCTGGGTGTTCGATGCGGCTGACTCTCAACAAGCTGCGCGCTTCGAGTTTGAAGGCCAGCCAGACCGCACGCCACCAATCCACGGGGGCGCCCACGGCTTCTCCCGGATCTGACGCGGCGGTTGTATTGGCGCGTTGCGACAAGTCGGCGACGGTATTGGCCAACGGCATATCGTCTGCCGCGCGTACAAGCTCATCGAGTTTGACCAACAACGCCGGTGTGTCGCTCAATGCCGTGGATTGAATGCGGCCCAAATCCCGGGTGATCGCCCGTTGCAGATTGGCCAAGCGGGGTTGCGCCGCCCGCAGCACGCGTTGATCTGCCGATTTCAGGGCGGCAATCAGCGGCTCCACACTGCCAGTCAATTGCGCCTGTTGCTGGGCCAATCGAACGGCAGATTCAATGTCCACCACCAAATTTTCATCGCGTGAGCGTGAAAGGCTCTGCATCAACTCTTCGAGTTGCGTACGCTGCAAGGTGGCCTCGGTGAGCTTGGCCTCGTTCACCGCCACACGGGCAGCTGTTTCACGCGACAAATCGGACGCTTGCCGGGCGAGACTGCGCGCTTCAATGGCCTGCTCAGCCGTGTCGGCGCTTTGCCGAGCCAGCTGCTCCTGAATCGAACCCAGCCGCTGCCACAGGACGGCACTGAAAAACAATGCCAAAACGATTGCCCCCACCAAAAGCAGCAGCACAGCCCGTGGTAATTGCACCGTATTGGCCCCCACCCCAGTGGGATTGCCCGATACAGGCACAGGCTCGCCAGTTTCAGCGGAATCTGCGGGCCTCGATTCAGGATTCATCCCATCGATTCTATCGATGCGACCACGTCGGGCAGGGTTGGACGTGACTCCCAAACAACACCAAATCCGCACGCCCGGGCGCGTTCTGCAATTCGCGGGTGCGTGCATACGGCCCGCGCCAGTTGCCAGCTTTGTCCGGGAAACGCTTCGACCAGATTCACGATCGCCTCACTGCTGCTGAATAACCAGACCAGGCCATTGGAACAGCCGGAGCTTGTCCAGCGTTTCACGCCGCTTGCTTGAATGACTCTGATTTCGGGTTTTCCGCGCTGGTAGGCCACACAAAACTCGACGGCAACGCCAGCGTCAGCCAACTGGCCGGACAGCCAGTCGCGACCGGCACCATTGACGGCTCCGTCGCCCACAGAAACGCCCGATCCTCGGACAATCAGCACTTTTTTTCCAGGCTTGGCCTGATCACGCACTTGCAGCCAAAGCGCTTCAGAATCGAACTGCGCAGACATCGCGGCAGGTGAATCTATCGCGTCTGGCGCGACGCCTTGCGCCAGCAGGGCCTGCCGGGTTCCCGGCCCAGCGGTCCATGCCCTGGCCATCGCATTCCCCCAGCCATTGCCCAAGCGACTTTCGATCGTCGAAGGGCGGCTGGAAAAGAACCCCTCGACTGCATTGGCACTCACAAACATCACCGAATGGAAATCTGCCAGCCGCTCCCAATACCGTGCGATCAGCGCAGGATCCGGCGCGGCACGGATGACGATCAACGGCAACATGATCACCTCATGCCCCGCACCCTGAAGGCCCTGAGCCCAATACAGGGCGTCACCTTCGGGTCGCGTGACGACAACGCGCATTCAGGCCGTCTTTTCTTCAACAACCGCGCCGGCTGCAACCAGATTGGCGGCAACGCTGTACCCAAGAGCTTCCGCTTCAGCTTGATCGCCTACGGCGCGGGAAAGCTTGGCGCGCACCAGCGTGCGGGGATGTGACTGCCCGGGGTCCAATTCCGCTTGTCCCCAAGCAGCTGTCAGTTGAAGTTCGCTGCCGATCCATTCTCCATGTGCCGCAAGCGGCATGGAGCAACTACCGCCCATTGCCCGGCTGACAGCGCGCTCAGCTGCAACTGACAACCAGGTCGCGCGGTCACTCAACGCATTCAGGGCCACCATCAAATCGGCGCGGCCCGACAAAATTTCGATACCCAGCGCGCCCTGACCGGCCGCCGGCACCATGGCAAAGGTATCAAAAACGCTGGCGATGCGACTCTCCAGCCCAAGACGCGACAGACCCGCAGCAGCCAGCACAATGGCAGCGTAGTGCCCTTCATCGAGCTTGCGCAGGCGGGTGTCCAGATTGCCGCGCAAGGGTTCGATCTTCAAGTCAGGCCGCAACGCCCTCAACAGCACCGTGCGACGCAGGCTGGACGTTCCCACAATCGCACCTTGCGGCAATTGCGAAAGGGTCTTGAAGTGGTTGGAAACCAGGGCATCACGGGGATCTTCACGCTTCATCACGCAGGCCAGCGCAAATCCGCTAGGTAAATCCATGGGAACATCTTTCAACGAATGAACGGCCAGATCGGCGCGCCCTTCCTCCAGTGCCAACTCCAGTTCTTTGACGAACAGCCCTTTGCCACCAACTTTGCTCAATGAGCGGTCCAGTATCTGGTCCCCTTTGGTCGTCATGCCCAGCAAGCTGACAAGGGTTCCGCGACGCTCCAGCAGGTCCTTGACATGACCAGCCTGCCATAACGCCAAGCGGCTTTCCCGGGTCGCAATGACCCACGGTCTGCCGTCATGTTTTGCTGGATTGGTGGATGTACTCAATGGAAAGCTCAAAAGGATCGCCGGCATCAGGTCCGGCGGGTGGCAACGCAAGGCCGGGAATGCTAGCATGGCCCATGGCAAAACCGCGCCCGTCCACCCGCACAGAAGGTCCGCTGATCGAAGACATCCGTCTGTTGGGCAGGCTTTTGGGCGACGCAATCCGTGAGCAGGAAGGTGTGCCAATTTTCGACCTGATTGAACGCATCCGCAAATTGTCCGTCGCCTTCCGACACAATGCAGACGCGGCAGCGGACCGGCAGATGAAAAAACTGCTCAAAAGCCTGAAATCAGAGCAGGCGGTCAGTGTGATCCGGGCGTTCACATACTTCAGCCACCTGGCCAATTTGGCGGAGGACCGACACCACATCCGCCGGCGCGAAGTCCATGAACGGGCGGGGCACGCCCAGGAAGGCAGTGTCGAGGTCAGCTTGCAACGTTGCAAAGCTGCCGGAATCGGCTCCAAATCCGTTGCAGCCTGCCTGGCGGGCGCCCACCTGTCCCCGGTGCTCACAGCACACCCCACCGAGGTGCAGCGCAAGAGCATTCTGGACGCCGAGCGCGATATCGCCCGCTTGCTGGCACTGCGCGACGGTCTGCGGGAACGCATGAGCCGGGGGCGAGTGGTCAAAGACGTACTGGCGCCACTGGAACTTCAGGCCAATGAGGCACAACTTGGGGCCCGAGTGGTGCAATTGTGGCAAACACGCCTGCTTCGGTTCACCAAGCTGACGGTTGCCGACGAAATTGACAATGCCCTGAGTTATTACCAGTCCACATTCCTGCATGAAATTCCGAAGCTGTACGCCGAGCTCGAAGAGAGGCTCGGCGGCATTGAGGTGCACAGTTTTTTGCGCATGGGCCAGTGGATCGGTGGCGATCGCGATGGCAATCCGTTCGTCACTGCTGAAACGCTCGATTACGCCTTTCGCCACCAGGCGGAAACTGTGCTGCGACATTACCTCACGGAAGTCCACAACCTTGGCGCAGAGCTGTCCATGTCAACGCTATTGGTGGAGCGCACGTCGGCCATGGCAGCCCTTGCCGAAAATTCACCTGACACCAGCCAACACCGCAACGATGAACCCTACCGGCGGGCGTTGACCGGCATATACGCCCGGTTGGCCGCCACGTTGAAGGAAACCACCGGAACAGACGCTGCCCGGCATGCAGTGGCACCGCAAAATGCCTACCTGCATCCCGAGGAGTTCAGCGCCGACCTGCGCGTCATAGAGTCCTCCTTGGTGGCTCACCACGGTACGGCCATGGCCACCCAGCGCCTGCGCCCGCTGATGCGCGCTGTCAGCGTGTTTGGCTTCCATCTGGCGACCGTGGACTTGCGGCAAAGTTCCGACAAACACCAGGAAGTGGTGGCCGAGCTGCTCGCGATTGCCCGGATTGCTCCGCACTACGCCAACTTGGCCGAGAGCGCCAAATGCGCCTTGCTGCTGACACTGTTGGACGACGCGCGGCCAGTGCGGGTAAGAGGTGCCGCTTACAGCGCATTGGTGCGAAGCGAGCTTGCAATTTTTGAGACCGCCAGGCTCACGCTCGCGCGTTTTGGCCCCGCAAGTCTGCGCCACTACATCATCAGCCATACGGAAACCGTGAGTGACCTGCTGGAGGTTTTGCTGTTGCAAAAAGAAACCGGGCTGATGCGGGGCCTGCTGCAGGAAGATGCGCTAAACGACCTGATCGTGGTGCCCCTGTTCGAAACCATCGAAGACCTGCGCAATGCGGCCGGCATCATGAAGGATTTTTATGCGCTTCCAGGCATTCAAGGGATGGTGGCGCGCAGCGGCCGGGAACAGGACATCATGTTGGGCTACTCCGACAGCAACAAGGACGGCGGCATTTTCACCAGCAATTGGGAGTTGTACCGGGCGGAAACGGCGCTGGCTGAATTTTTTGACCAGTTGCCCGGCGGCATTCGTTTGAGGATGTTTCACGGCCGCGGCGGCACTGTCGGGCGCGGCGGCGGCCCGAGTTACCAGGCCATCCTGGCGCAACCGCCGGGCACCGTGCGCGGGCAAATCCGGCTGACTGAACAGGGCGAGGTGATTGGCTCCAAATACGCCAACCCTGAGATCGGCCGGCGCAATCTGGAAACCCTGGTTGCGGCAACGGTGGAGGCCACCCTGCTCCAGGCCACCCAGCCCGCCAGGCCCGAGTTCCTTGACGCCGCCGCCCGTTTGTCAGCGCTCAGCATGGCGGCTTACCGCCGCCTGATCTATGAAACCCCCGGATTCACCGAATACTTTTTCGAGTCCACGCCGATTCGCGAAATCGCCGAACTCAACATCGGTTCGCGGCCAGCCTCGCGCAAAAACTCCCAGAAGATCGAAGATTTGCGCGCCATACCCTGGGGTTTCAGCTGGGGACAGTGCCGCCTGACTTTGCCTGGGTGGTTCGGCTTTGGCAGTGCGGTGGCCCAGTTTCTGCACGACGGGAAAACGTCGACAAACGCCCAAAAACGCCGGCTGCTGCAAAAAATGCACCGCGAGTGGCCGTTTTTCCGGACTTTGCTGTCCAACATGGACATGGTTTTGGCCAAAAGCGATCTGGCGCTGGCATCCATTTATTCTGAACTGGTGAATGACAAGAAACTGCGCCGCAAGATTTTCACCGAACTCGAAGCCGAGTGGCAACACACGGTCGAGGCGCTGAGCGTCATCACCGGCAGCAAGACGCGCCTAGCTGACAACGCCGCATTGCGGCGTTCGATCCGGCACCGCTTCCCCTATGTCGACCCGCTGCACCACCTGCAGGTCGAGCTGGTTCGCCGTTACCGCGCGGGACAGGCCGACGACATGGTGCGGCGCGGCATCCATATTTCCATCAACGGCATCGCCGCCGCGCTTCGCAACACCGGTTGAGGTCAGGCGGAAATCGCGTCACGCACGGCAGCAACCTGCCGGCGCGACACAAACAGCAATTCTTCAACACCCTCCAGGCGGACCGCCCAGCCATCACCCTCTTGCGGGTCGCTGAATTTTTCCAACGCCCGAACGGCGCTGCGGGCGATCAGAGCGTTGCGGTGGATGCGCATGAACTGGCGCGGATACTTTTCTTCGAGTTCGCTCAATGCGCCGTCGAGCAGGTAACTTTTGTCCGCGGTTCTGACGGTGACGTACTTGAGCTCCGCCTTGAGATAAAGAACCTGGGCCAACGGCACACGAACCGTGCGGCCACGCTCCTGAATGACCAGCACTTCTTCAGGGGCGCCCGGCTCAAGTGCCCGCACATTGGCTCTGGAACGCTCGACTTTGAGCAGCGCCATTTGCAGGCGCTCAAGCCGCACTGGCTTGGTCAGGTAATCCACGGCGTCCAGTTCAAAGGCCTGCAGGGCATGCTCTGCGTGGGCGGTAACAAACACCACGGCTGGCGCGTCGGCAAGCCCGCGAATGGTTTTGGCCAGCGTCAATCCGTCCGCGCCGGGCATGTGGATGTCCAGCAGCGCCAGGTCAAAACCCTGGCGGCGCAGGGCCTCCACCGCATGCGTGGCATTGGAGGCTTCGACGACTTGCGCCACATCAGGCGACCTGCAATCACCCAGCAGCGTGCGCAGGCGTGAGCGGGCAAGCGCCTCGTCATCAACGACCAAAACGCGCAAACTCATGCGGCCACCCCCTCGAATGGCGCAAAGTAGACGTGATTCACACCGGAACCTCAATCCGCACCTGGAAAATCCCGTCTTTCAGGCCGCACTGGAAGCGGCCTTGCACATCGTGCATCAGGTTCAGGCGCGCCCGCACATTGTCAAGCGCGACGCCATGCCCCCGTTCACCCTGCCCTTGCGGCACGGTGTTGGTTACCTTGATGACCACGACCGAACCACGTCGCCGGGTTGAAACCCGCACCGTCGCGCCGCTGTCACTGGGCTCCACGCCATGGCGCACCGCGTTCTCAACCAAGGGCTGCAACAGGAGTGGCGGAAGCCGTGCGTCATCGGCATTGGGGTCGATGGACCACTCCACCCGCAGGCGTTCGCCAAATCTGATTTCCTCAATGGCCAGGTAGCGTTTGGCCAAGGCAACTTCGTCGGACACGGCAACGGCTTCGCCCTGGTCCATCAAGGCGTGGCGAAACAGATCGCTCAAATCCTCCAGCAACGCCTCAGCTTTGGCAGGCTCGGCGCGCACCAGCGCGATGGCGCTATTGAGCGTGTTGAACAGGAAATGCGGCCGGATGCGTGACTGCAGTTCCAGCAGGCGCGCCGACGTAGTGGCCGGTGCCATGGCCCGCGCCCGCCACACCAGCGCCGCCACCAGCGCGCCAGCCAGGATGGCACCGGTGAACCCGCTGGCCACCCAGGGCGTGGGCGGCGCCATGCCCACCATCACCAGAAGCCAGCATCCGTAAAGCCCGGCCAACGCACCGAGCAAGACGCCGGCAATCACTTGGGATTGCACGCTGAGTTTGGCCAGCACACGCTTGAGACTGCACGCCACGATCAACCACAGCAGCGCAGAGGGCAAGGCGCCGCCCGTCAACATGGAGGTGCGGGTCAGCCACTCCAGCAGGCTGCTGGCGCCATACATCGCGCCGACCGCCACGACGGCCTCAACAAACAACACCGCCCGCAGGATCACCCCAACATGACAGGCGTCAAACACCAGGCGCCGGCGTTCGAGTTCTGCCGCCAGGCTGGCCGGGGCCTCGGGGGACAACTCGGGGAACACCGATAATAGTTGCGAGTCTTGCATGGGTTTGGGTGGATGATCGCCGATTATTCGCGATTCCCTGGCGGATTCCCAGACCGGATGGCCAACCACCCTGCCTTTGCATTCGACCGAGCATCCGACCTTGCACCCGCCACAGCACCCAGCCCCTGTACCTTGCACCATGTCCGATAAGCCCATTGCCAACCAGTTCGACAAAAAATCCCAGGCCTGGTCGGCGCTGTTCTCCGAGCCGATGAGCGAGCTCGTCAAACGTTACACCTCGAGCGTTTTTTTTGACAAACGCCTGTGGCAAGCCGACATCGAAGGCTCGCTCGCGCACGCCGCCATGTTGCGCCAGCAAGGCATCATCGGCGCTGACGACCACGCCAGCGTCCAGCGCGGTTTGGCGCAAGTCAGGGCAGAGATCGAATCAGGCCAGTTTGAGTGGAAGCTGGATCTGGAAGACGTGCACCTCAACATTGAAGCGCGCCTGACCGAGATCGTCGGCCTGGCCGGCAAACGCCTGCACACCGGCCGCTCACGCAATGACCAGGTCGCCACCGACGTGCGCCTGTGGCTGCGCAGCGAGATTGACCTGATTGCCAATTTGCTCACCGGCCTGCAAACTGCCCTGCTGGACGTGGCCGACAAAAACGTCGATGTCATCCTGCCGGGTTTTACCCACCTGCAGGTGGCGCAGCCCGTGAGTTTTGGCCACCACCTGCTGGCCTACGTGGAAATGTTCGCACGCGACGCAGCACGCCTGCAGGAGGTGCGCCAGCGCGTCAACTGGCTGCCGCTGGGCGCTGCGGCGCTGGCCGGCACCAGTTACCCGCTGGACCGTGACATGGTGGCCAAAACCCTGGGCATGGTGGACGCGGCGGGTTTGCCGCAGGTCTGCCAGAACAGCCTCGATGCGGTGAGCGACCGCGACTTCGCCATTGAGTTCACAGCCGCCGCCAGCCTGTGCATGGTGCACATCAGCCGTCTTTCGGAAGAGCTGATCCTGTGGATGAGCCAGAACTACAGCTTCATCCGCATCGCCGACCGCTTCACCACCGGCAGCTCGATCATGCCGCAGAAAAAAAACCCCGACGTGCCTGAGCTGGCGCGTGGCAAAACCGGCCGCGTGGTGGGCCACCTGGTGGGTCTCATCACCTTGATGAAAGGCCAGCCGCTGGCCTACAACAAGGACAACCAGGAAGACAAGGAGCCGCTGTTTGACACGGTCGATACCCTCAAGGACACGCTGCGCATCTTTGCCGAAATGATCGGTGGCCAGACCAACGCGGCCACCGGAAAAAAAGACGGCGGCATTGAAGTCAATGCGGCGGCCATGGAGCAGGCGGCTCTCAAAGGGTATGCCACCGCCACCGACCTGGCCGACTACCTGGTGAAAAAAGGCCTGCCGTTTCGCGATGCGCATGAAACCGTGGCCCATGCGGTCAAGGCGGCCCAGAGCCAGGGAGTCGATTTGTCGGCCTTGCCACTGGCGCAATTGCAGCAGTTCAACGCCTCCATCGAGGGCGACGTATTCGAGGTGCTCAGCCTGCGCGGCAGCCTCCATTCAAGGAACACGCTGGGCGGAACGGCGCCGGATCAGGTGCGTGGGCAAATTCAGAGACACCGGGCCCGGCTCGTTTAGATCTGAACCGGCCTTGTCATCCCCCCGTGAGCCCCCACGTTGAGGACTGGCCCGATCCGGGTTTTGCAGGAATCAAAACATGTGGAAACGCGTCGCCGTCCTCTGGACACTGGTCAGGTCTGATGCCCGTCAGCTCTGGAAAGCCTTGCGCCATCCCCTGTCACCCGGTTGGCTGAAGTGGGGCACGGCCGGCATTTTGCTGTACCTGATTTCACCGGTGGATTTGATCCCGGACATGATTCCGTTTATGGGCCTGATGGACGACATCCTCCTGGTGCCGCTGGCCATCCGCTGGTTGTTGAGGAAATTGCCGCAACGTGTGCTGCAGGACATTGCGCCTTAAGCCACCCGCTGCCAAAACCACCAAACCGCCAGCAGCGTCAGCAGCTGCGAGCCACGGCGCACCACCAGACGGTGGTACCAAGTCTGGTTGACGACCAATTGCGAGACCAACACCCAGGCGCTCACGGCCATCAACTGCCCGGCCTCGATGCCCAGGTTGAAACCGGCCAGCGCGTAAGGCAACAGGCCTTGCGGCGCTGCGGCCTCTTGCAACAAACCGGCAAATCCGTAACCGTGCACCATGCCAAAACCCAGCGCCAAAACGTCCGTGCGCAAACCTTTGACCGGCCACAGGTTCAGCATGGCGGTGGCAGCGATCGACAGCGCGATCACCGGCTCTACCCACTGCGGTGAGGCCGTGGTCCAACCCAGGGTTGCCAACACCAGAGTAACCGAGTGGCCGATGGTGAAAGCGGTGACCGTGCTCAAGAGGCTCAGCCACACATTGCGCCGGGCGGGAAAAGCCGCAGCCGCGTTGTCAGCGGGACGGGATTTGAGACGCAAACTCAGTTGCAAGGGCAACACCAACGCGAGCAGGAAAGCCAGATGGTCATAACCTTCCAGAAGGTGGTGGACACCCAACGAAAAATAGTCCACCATGGCCGCCCACCGGCCACCGGGTTGAGCCGCCTTGTCAACGCGCTGCGCGCTTGCTTCATCCGTACGGCCAGAACCTGGCGGCGCAACACTTCCACCCAGACTGACCGCGCTGCCCTGTTGCGGCGAAACCGTGGTCAAAAAATCCTTGCCGGCAATTTTCCCGGCCATCAGCAGGCGGTGGTTTGCGTCCTGCGCCTTGAATAAGGTGTATTCAAAACCTTGCGCACGGGCCGCCGGGCACAGTGCCTGGGCTGCGAATTGCAGGTAGGCGCCGTCACTGCGGCGCTCGGCGCCCTCGAATTGCCAGGCCAGTCGGCAATCGTTCGCATCCAGCGCCGACAAATTGGCCGCCTGATTCAACAGGGTCAGCAATGCCGGCGTGGCGGCCTTGACTTCGCCCCAGGTCACCTTGCCGTCGGCGTTGGCGTCGACGGCAATGGCCACGTCAAGGTCTTTGACGGCGACCGACAGCTCGAACCGCAATTCCCGGTTGCCATTCGCGCTGACAGCTTCCTGCACATCGAGGTAGGCATCGCTGCCCTTGTGGGCGTAGGCTGTACCCACGCCGCACAGCGCCAACAGCATCGTTCCGGCCCATATCCCAAGCCGCTTTGCGACGGGTTTCATGGCGCCGCCTTGCTGGCCAAACGACCGCTTGCGGGGCGCACGGTTTCCAGGCGGGCGTCTTTCAAGCCGGTCTGCGTCCACTGGTTTGACAGTTCTGCCACCGCGTTTTTGTCACCCGCCGCCAGGGCGCATTGCAGGGCCAGCCACCAGTCCACCGGTTCGCGCTGCAACGTGAGGTTTTTGCGGGCCAGGGCCAGGGCGCCCGGTGCGTCGTCTTCCAGCCACAAGGCGCTCATCGCCAGTTCACGGCCGTGCAAGCCGGGGTCATCACCCCGGCGTTTCAATTCGGCCACGCGCTCCTGAAAAATCACCAGCGCTCCGCGCCAGCGGTTGTCACCCAGCCGCCGCCAGGCAATGCCGCGGCGCAATACCACGGCATCGGTTTGTGGCAGGGTCGCCAGCACCGCAAGGGCTTTGTCATTGGCCCCGGTGCGCAGAAGCAAATCACTCAACGCGATCGAGGTGTAGAGATCGGGCTGACGCGCCAGACTTTGCCCATAGGTCGCCAGGGCCGCCGCGTCCTGCCCCGCGCGCTCCAGCGCTTCAGCCAGCAGCGACAAGAGCCAGCTTTGTTGGTCGGCGTCAGACACCTGCTTCAGGAGTTGCGCGAGGCCGCGCGCGCTCTGGTCGTGTTGCCCCAATAGGGATAGCGTCTCAAACTCACAAGCCTGCGCGTAAAGCGCCTGCCCGGCGCGCGCCACTTCACGGCAGGCCGCCCGGGATTCGCCGTACCGGCCTGAGAGACGCTCCAACGCCGCCAGATTCAGCCAGCCCTGGGCGTGCCCTGGCTCGCGCGCCAACGCAGCTGAGAGTACTTTGCGCGAAGCCTCAAATTCATGTCGCCCCTGCTGAACCGTGGCTTGCATTACGGCCATTTCAACCGGCGCGTCGGCGCGGTCCCACCAGGGTGCCAAGGCCGCCTGGGCTCGGCCCCAGTATCGGTTGTCGCCAGTCTGCCGGGCAACGGTGATGGCCTGCCGAGCTGCAGTCGCAGCCTCATGCGGGTCCGCCACAACCCGGCCGGGTGCGGGTGCGCCGTGCCGGCTGCGTGTGATGGCTGGCAACACCTCGATCACTTCGGTGTCGCTCAACGGGCGAATTGGCGAGGCCGCCATCACACTCAATTGCAATGTGGCCAGCAAGATGGTTATTCCTTGGGAGAATTTGGACATGGCGCGTTCAGGGTTTCGTCGGAAGTTCAGCAATGGTTCGATTGGAAAAAACCGGGCCCGCTGCTTGTGGCAGAAGGCCCGGAATTCTTCGTCAAAGTTTTCCGCTTAGAAGACCACTGACGCAGCGTCTGAGGTTTCATCCGACGCCAGCGTGAGGGCGTTGATGTCGACCGGATCACTGTTCTCGTCGGTGGCCGCCAGCTGGTCGGTATAAGTCACGACGGATGCAACGTTGGTCGCGAGGTCGCCAGGAACTGGCACCCCGCTCACGGGCGCGACAACCGCAGGCGCGTCTGTGCGCCCGCCGCACGCCGCCACCAGCGCGGCGGCCAGCAGCGCCACGGGCAGCAGTTTGAAGTTCGGATTTTTCATGATTTCTCCTTGTTCAAGTGCGATCAGTTCGATCCGGCATTGGGCGTGTTCAGGTACGGAAACCCGCTCATGAACGGCACCGTGGCCTGGTCAACCGCATCGTGGATGTTGGCCGACTGGGCGCCCAATGGCACGCTGGACGGTTTGCACTGCGACGTGACACCCGCTACGCCTGGAATGCTGTTGAGCATGAGCGCATTGGTGTCTCCGTTGATCACACACAGGCCACCAAGCATCGCCACCAAAGCGATGTCAACCACGTCGTCTTTTGGACGGCGGCCGTTCGGGAAACCAGCGTTGTCGGTGCCACCGGCCAGCGCATTGCCCGCCACGCCCAAACGGTTCTGGTTGGCGAAGGGCACAGGCGCAACGGCGGTGTTGAGACGCAGCATTTCCGAAGGCGTCGGGTTGACTGCCGGCTTGTTCACGCCAGTGATTCCGGTCAGAAAGGTGGTGGCCAGGTCCGTGCGCGGCAGGTTGGTGGGGGCCACACCGGCGGCGTTGCCCGTCAACACCAGTCCGAGCAAGGCCGGAAGCGTGGGGTTGATGACGTAGTTGAGAAACTGCGCGTCATCCTTGGGGTGGGAGCCATTGAATTTGTCTTTGTCCGGCAGGCCAATCACTACTTCATTGACCAGCGGGTTGCCCAAGCGTGATACCTGCACCCAGCCACCACCCTGTTTGGCGGCCTTGTCATGACCCGACGGTGTATTGCCGTTGAGCAGGCGCGCCTGGCGCATGCTGGCCGTGGTCCAGCCGCCGATCACGGGCTCGCTGCCTGCGGTCAAGCAGCTCTTGTGGACTTCCAGCGCAATCGTTGTGACATTGGCCTTCTGGATCGGGTGGTTGCCCCCCATGCCGACCGCGTCCTTGTTGGCCGGGTCCAGCAGCACTGCAGCCGGCGCGTTCACCAGGTCAAAAATGGTGCCCAGGTTGACGGCAAAACCTTCCTGGCGCTGGCCCACGAACACTTTGCCCGGATTGGCGCAGCCTGGAATCGTGACATTGTGGATATGCTGTGCCGCATAGGCCGCATAGTTCGCAATGGTTTTCACGCCGATGTTGTCCACCGGTTTTTCAAACACGCCACCGCCGCCGGTCTTGACGACCGCAGAGCCGGCGCCGCCATTCTTGCGGCGGTCACCCCGCACCAGGTTCACGGTGTAGGTTTCATTGACGTTCAGGTTGGCGTCATTCAGGGCGCTGACCGTACCCGCCTGGATCAGTGGAATCGCGACATTGGACGAGCCGATGGGCAGGGCGATGGACTTGAGCGCGTTCTTGAAGCGGAACTGGAAGGTGATGTCTTCGCGCGCATCGCCGTTGTTGTCAATGTGGATTTCATACAGCGCGTTGGGGTCCATCGAGAAGTAGTTGGGGCCGCCATACGCCGCTTGCAGCGGCTGGTAATTGGCCAGCAATGTGACGTAATCCGAGCGGCCACCGGTGCCGTTGGCGGCGACACCTTCGTAGCTGCGGAACATATAGAAATCGGTGCCGTCCACTTTGGGCGCGCCGGTGATGAAGGGCGCCTCGCGGTGGCTGGAAGCGATGGCGCCGCCAGCGGCTGCCATCAAGAGGCAGGCTTTGGCAAGCTGGGTAACTTTGATTTTCATGGTCGAACTCCGGAGTGTTGGGTAAAAATGGGACAAGTGAGACAAGGTTTAGCTGCGAAACAGGGCAAAGCGTCGCCAGGCAGGTTCAACTTCCATAGGACTCTCCTTGAAACGGATCATTTGCGGATGGGGTTGTCGGGTTGGCCGACTGGAAAATCTGCCAACGTTTCCAATACGCAGGCCAGATGCCAAGTGGATTCGATTGGGTGTAAATTCTTTTTCTTGGCGCCTCCCTGGACCGTTTTTGAACTCCGGCAAGTTTCGAAATTTCTTGAAAACCCGGGAATCGGGTGACATTCCGGGCAGAGGCAGGACATGTCCTGGACCGCGCAAACTGCGACTTGAATCCAAATACCCGTCTGCCGCGTAGTCTGCTTATCCATCGAAGACAATCCCGACATGAACCCAGAATCCATTGACACCGAACTGATCGCGCTGCTCGACCGCGTGGCAAGCCAGGATCACGCCGCCTTGAAAGCCCTGTATGACCGGTGTTCACCCCAGCTCTACGGGCTTGCGGTTCGTGTGGTCAGCAACCGGGAGTGGGCCGAAGACGTATTGCAGGACGCCATCCTGACGATCTGGCGGGCCGCGGGCGACTACCGGGCTTCCTTAAGCCCGCCCATGGCGTGGATGGGCCTGATCGTGCGGTCGCGCGCCCTGGATTTTTTGCGGCGGCGCAAATCCGAAGGCAGCCAGGTGACCCAGGAGCTCGACGACACCCTGGCGCAATCTTTGCCGGGCGACGCGCCCAACCCGATGGATAAAGCCCAGGCCAGCCAGCAGGCCCGGGCGCTGCACCAGTGCCTGGGCCAGCTCGAACAGGGTCCGCGTGAAGTGGTCAGCCTGGCCTACATCCGCGACCTCAGCCACAGCGACCTGGCCCGGCAGCTCAAGCTGCCCCTGGGCACCGTGAAGACCTGGATCCGCCGCGGCTTGGACCAGTTGCGCCTGTGTATGGCGCGGTTTGCCTGAGGATTGAACCGTGAACATCCACCATCACCCCGAATTGCTCGACCGCCTGGCCGGCGCATTTGCCTTGGGCACCTTGCGCGGCGGCGCCCGGCGACGTTTTGAAACACTGGCGCGCGAGCACGCGGATGTGCGGGTCGCAGCCCTGATCTGGCAGACACGCGTCGCCAGCCTGAACGAATTGCAACCTGTGGTTGCGCCGCCAGCCGCCGTCTGGAGCCGCATTGACAACCTGCTCAAAGGTGAAAACGAGGCCAAGCAGATGCAGCAGGCGCGCCAGAGCGCCACAGCGGCCGCGTCGGGCGAAGCCGGCATCAATGGATGGTTTCGCAATCTGTCCTTGTGGCGTGGCGCGGCCGCGGCTGGCGCGTTTGCAAGCGTCGTGGCGGTGGTGGCCGGCCTGAACCTGCGCGACCAGATGGGCGGCGAAATCCGGCAGTTGCAGGCCAAACTGCTGAGCACACCGCAAATTGAGTACGTGGCCGTCTTGTCAGACGACAAATCGGCCGCGTCGATGCTGGTTACGTTTGACCCCAGGAGCAAACGCCTCACCCTGCAGCGGGTTGGCAGCTTCCAGGAGGCCAGCAGCCAATCGCTGCAATTGTGGGCGCTGCCGCCTTCGGGCGGACCGAAATCGCTGGGTGTGTTGGGCAGTGACAAAGTGTTGCGCCTCACCGCTGGCGAGAACGACGTGAAGGCGGTGCCGACGCTCGCCATCAGCCTGGAACCCAAGGGTGGTGTGCCCAGCGAAGGCGGGCCAACCGGGCCGGTGTTGTTCAAGGGCGCGTTGATTCAAAAAGTACTTTGACGCCGGCCATCCCGCGAACTGCTTTGCCGGGTTGTCGAGCGCATAAACTATGCGCTAAGAGCCCCAAAAAGCGTGATCCAAAACCCGAATCCGGAGACTATTGAATTGGCCCATCTCCCCATTGCCGCCCG
>JANNEZ010000056.1:0-2692 GCA_031379255.1 Rhodoferax sp.
GACGCCACCGGCGGTTTTGACAACGCTGGGCTGCCCGCTCCCCTGCCCTTCATCGGGTATGGCACGTTTTTGGGTGTGCCCATGCCGATCTGGATCACCGGCGTGTTTTTCATCGCCATGGCCTTCATTTTGAGCAGCACCAAACTCGGGCGTTATGTGTATGCCATGGGCTCCAATGAAATGGGTGCACGTCAGGTGGGCATCAACATCCGGGGCTACAAACTGGCGGTTTACATCGTATGTGGCTTAAGTTGTGCATTGGGCGCCATTGTCTTGATGGCCCGCATGGATTCTTCCAGCGGCAAGATGGCGCAGATGTTTGAGCTTGATGCGATTGCCGCCGTCATTCTGGGCGGCACCTCGCTGTTTGGCGGGCGTGGCTCGATCTGGGGCAGTTTGCTCGGCGCGGTGCTGATCACCATGATCCGCAACGGCATGAATTTGATGGAAATCTCGCAGTTCAAACAAATGATGGCCATCGGCGCGGTGGTGATCGTGGCGGTGTGGATCGACGTGTTGCGCCGCCAGCACCTGCTGAAAAAATAGCGCGCCATGGCCGCCAACATCTGGGTGCTTGGCGAGGCGTTGATGGACTGCGTGGCGCAGCCCGACGGCTCCTTGCGCCCCTTCATGGGTGGCAGCCCCTTCAACCTGGCCCGCGCCGCGTCGCTGCGCGTCAGGGGCGCCGCTGGTGCGCCCACCGTCGGCTTCATCAACCCGCTCTCCACCGACCGCTTTGGCGACCAGATGCGGGCGCAGTTTGCGCAGGATGGCGTGCAGACCCTGCTGCCAGCCAGCCGCCTGCCCACCTCTTTGGCTGTGGTGCAAATCACCGACGGCCAACCCAGCTACGGCTTTTACCGCGAAGGCATCGCCGACCGCGACTACAGCGTTGAGCAGGTGCTTGCGCTGCTGAAGTCAGCGCACAGCGGCACGGGCCTGCACGTCCTTCACACCGGCTCCTTGCTGCTGGTGCCGCCTGAGCACAACAAAGTCGCCGCGATTTTGCAGGGCGCCAAAGCCCTGGGCTGGACCATCAGCGTCGACGTGAACCTGCGCCCCAAACTCGCCGCTGACCTGAAGACCTACGTGGCGGCAGTAGAGCAGGTGGCGGCGTTGGCCGACTGGCTCAAAGCCAGCGACGAAGACCTCGAACTGCTGGGTTTCGCGTCGCCTTCGCGGTCCAACGCAGCGGGCATCGCCAGCCACTTCCAGGCGCAAGGCGCCAGCCGCGTTGCGCTGACCTTCGGCGGCCAAGGCGCCTGGTTGCAGGTTGATGGCGCCTGCGCCGAAGCCGATGTGCCCGTGGTGAAAATTGCCGACACCGTGGGCGCTGGCGACACCTTTTGGGGCAACTGCCTGGGTGACTGGGCGGCCGCAGAAGACGACGCGCTGAGCGGCGTGTCAGCCCGTCAAAGGGTTGCGAAGACGATTGGGGAAGCGATGCGCGCTGCGGCCATCAACTGCACACGGGCCGGCTGCCAGCCGCCGGCTTATGCGGAAACATTGTCTTCAAGTTTGTGAAAGCGGATTAAGCCCAGCTCTCGCCCATCACCTGCGCCTGCTGCAACACCAGTTCCACGGCGGCATCCTGCAAATCGGGCGGGTATTTGTATTTGCGCAGAATGCGTTTGACCAGCAAGCGCAGCTTGGCGCGCACACTCTCCCGCGCCGACCAGTCCACGCTCAAACTCTGGCGCAGGCTCTCGGTGAGTTCATGGGCGATTTTCTTCAGCGTCTCGTCGGACAGTTCGCGCACGGCCGATTCGTTGTTTGCCAGCGCATCGTAAAAACGCACTTCGTCTTCAGTCAGCCCCAAGGTTTCGCCGCGCGCCGCCGCATCACGAAACTTCTTCGCCATGTCGACCAGTTCTTCCATCACCTGCGCGGTCTCGATGGAGCGGTTCTGGTAGCGCGCGATCACGTTCGTCAGAAGCTCTGAAAACTTGCGGTTCTGAACCACGTTGCCGGCAAAGCGGCTTTTGATTTCACCTTCGAGCAGGCGCTCCAGCAGCTCCACCGCCAGGTTTTTCTCGGGCAGGTTGCGCACCTGGGCCAGAAAAGCATCGTCCAGCAGGCCAATGTTGGGTTTGTCCAGCCCCACCGCGTCAAAAATATCCACCACGCTGTCAGACACCACCGCCTGGTTGATGATCTGCCGGATGGCCAGCTCCCTGGCCTCATCGGTGCGCCGCTTGGCACTGGCGTCTTTCTTGGTGAGGATGACTTTCACGCCCTGCATAAAGGCCACCTCTTCGCGCACGGCCTTGGCCTCATCCAGTGTGCAACACAGGGTGAAGGCCTGGCTCATGGCCAAGGCGGTGTCGGCAAAGCGCTTTTTGCCGTCGCGCAGTTTGCCGGTCTGCAATCCCAGAATGTGATTGGCCGCACCGGCCAGCGTCTTGTGGCCACCGGTCAGGAAGCCGCTGTAGTCAAAACCGTGCAGCATGGCGCGCAACACGTCTATCTTTTCCATCAGCAGGCTGTAGGCCTCGTGCGCATCCACGGTAGGGCGGCCCCGGCCCTGGCTGGCGGTGTATTCCTTCAGTGCCGACTTCAGCTCGCCCGCAATGCCGATGTAGTCCACCACCAGGCCGCCCTGCTTGTCCTTGAATACCCGGTTCACGCGGGCGATGGCCTGCATCAGGTTGTGGCCCTTCATCGGCTTGTCGATGTAGAGCGTGTGCACGCA
>JANNEZ010000058.1:0-8034 GCA_031379255.1 Rhodoferax sp.
CTCGAAATCGGCTGTGGAGCGGGAAACAACATATGGTTTCTTGTGTCTGAGGGGTTCCAAGCACATGGTCTCGATATGTCGGCAACCGCGATTGAATATGCGCGGAGCCGATTGCTCGCTGTGGGGCTGGAAGCTGACCTAAAAATCGGTGACATGGCTGCGTTGCCTTGGAAGGGCAACTGTTTTGATGTTGTCATCGATCGTGGAGCCCTTACTCAGAACACGCACAGCCATATCACGACGATACTAGAAGATGTACGACGGGTTCTTAAGCCCGGTGGCGTGATGATGTCATTCACTCTTTTTGGCATGAACCACGCCGAACGGATTTACGGGAAAGAAGTGTCTTATCATACGTTCGATCATTTTCAAGATGGCTATTTCCGCTCTGTAGGGCTGACATCATTCTTCACAAGCGACGATTTGAGGTCGCTTTTTAGCCGATACAGCAAGATGGAGATCGAGCGAACCACGGTGCACGATGACAACGATCAGATTCTCAGTGAAGAGTTTTCCGTGAAAGCCACCAAATAGTGAATACTGAGATGCTTATGACCAGCAACATGATGTTCAGTTGGGCACAAGACCTCTTTCCTATTTGCCGGAGTCTCACCGGCCCGGGGGTTCGGGAGACACTTGAGTACCTCCGACAGTTGCTCCCGACGCTTCACATTCACGAGGTGCCTTCCGGCACTCAAGCCTTTGACTGGACGGTCCCGGATGAATGGACGATCCGGGATGCGTATATCGCCGATGAGTCCGGCCGGCGGGTCGTGGATTTCAGGAAACACAACCTTCACGTCGTGGGCTACTCGGAGCCGGTGGATCGCTGGATGGATCTGCAGGAGCTCGACGGGTATCTGCATTCGCTGCCTGAGCAGCCCGAGGCGATTCCCTACGTCACGTCATATTATGAACGACGATGGGGATTCTGCATCGCGCATGCGCAGCGTCAAGCGCTAAGACTGGGTCGGTACCGGGCGGTGATCGACTCCGATCTGAAACCGGGAGTCCTCAACTACGGTGAGTTGATCTTGCCAGGTAGCAGTGATCAAGAGGTGCTGCTTTCCACGTATATCTGCCATCCCTCGATGGCGAACAATGAGCTCTCGGGGCCGGTGGTGACGGCAGCACTCGCTCAGTGGCTTACCAGCCTCGACGACCGACGATACACGTATCGCATTATCTTCATACCAGAGACGATCGGGTCGATCATCTATCTCAGCAGGAACCTGGAGCATTTGAAGCAACATGTCGTGGCGGGCTTCAACATCACGTGCGTCGGCGACGAGCGGGACTATTCCTATCTGCCGTCCCGTGCAGGCAATACGCTCGCTGATCAGGCCGCGTTGCATGTGCTTGGGCACATGGCTCCAGGCTTCACACGGTACTCATTCCTCGATCGCGGGAGCGACGAGCGCCAGTATTGCGCACCGGGCGTCGATCTCCCCATTGCCACGATGATGCGAAACAAGTATGGCGCATATCCTGAATACCACACGTCGCTGGACGATCTGACGGTGGTGACGCCTGCCGGGCTTGAAGGCGGCTATACCGCGCTTCGGCGCGCCCTTGAGGTGATCGAATACAATCGCCGGCCCCAGACCACGGTGCTCTGTGAGCCGCAACTCGGCAAGCGCGGGCTCTATCCGACACTCAGTATGAAGGGGTCGGATCAAGATGTGCAGGCGATGATGAACTTGATCGCGTACTGCGACGGGACGCGGACATTGCTGGAAATCGCGGATGTGATTCGCGAACCGTTCTGGACACTGCGGTCGATAGCCGATACGCTGATGGCACATGGGTTGCTGCGGGATCTTGACGCACATGATGGCAGCGACGGTTCATCCCAGCACTCGAAGCCAAGAGTCAGTTGATATGAGTAGTAGAGGCAACGGGACAGCTTACGGATCATGGGATCGCCGAACGGGTAGAGGCGGGGCGGCGCGTGAAGGTCTTTAAAGGCAAACGATTGCTCCATGTCGGTGGCGGCCTGTTTCAAACGCCAGCATTGGCACGGGCGAAGGCATTGGGCTGCACGGTCATTGTTGTGGACCAAAACCCCGACGCACCCGGCCGATGTTATGCCGACGTGTTTGTGCGGCTGTCCACTCGCGACCGGGAATCTGTCCTGTCAACCGCCCGCGAAGAACGTGCCGACGGCGTGATGACCTATGCATCGGATTCCTCCGTCGCGACCGTGGCGTATGTGGCGCAGCAGCTCGGGCTGCCGGGCAATCCGCCCGAGGCAGCGGAGACCCTCCGACGGAAGGACCTATTTCGCGAGTTTCAAAAGGCGAATGGCCTGCCGCATCCCGTGTTCTTTTCCGCTTCGACCGTTGTGGAAGTGTTTGCGCAGATTCATGCCTTGGCCTTTCCCGTTGTGGTCAAGCCTGTCGACTCGGCGGGCACCGCAGGCCAGTCGGTCATCCACAGCCGCGGCGAGGTTGAACGTGCGTTCCATATGGCTCTGGAAAATTCGCGCTCAGGACGCGCCGTGATTGAAGAGTTCATTCACACGGATCTAATGGAATTGGACGGCGACGTGTGGTTTGAGAACGGCCGCCTGGCCTTTCGACTCTATGGGCACAACCACTTCCTCAAGAATCGTCTCTCGAACGTGCCAAGCGGGGAAATCTTCCCTGGTGTGTTCGATGACGTGTTGTCGGCGCATCTTGATGGACAGTTCGACCTGCTTCTGCGGGGACTCGGTTTGCGCTCAGGCTGCATGAATTTCGACGCGCTCGCCCGGGACGGCCGCGTGTACATCCTCGATGTCGGTTTGCGCAATGGCGGAAACTTTGTCCCGGATGCCATCCAACTGTCGACGGGAGTCGATCTGACCGAAGCGGCCGTGTACAGTGCGCTCGGTGTAGAGTATCCGGCCCACCGCCTCGCGTGTGCCATACCGAAGCCCGTCGCCACATATCTGTTTGGCACACGTTATCCTGGGCGGTATGAGGGCGTCGAGTTCAGTAAAGAGATTCAGCCGTATCTTGTGGAAACACGGCCGTTTATCGACAAGGCATCACCGATCGAGCCGTATACGCGTGCGGACAAGGCAGCGGGTATGGCGTTCTTTTCGTTTCCAGATATGCGCACGCTATGCGAGAAAATGGAACGCATCGAAGATCTGGTAAAGGTGCGGGTCACGCCACAACGGCTCCACGAGCCGGGAGTCAACAGCCAGCCTCCGCGAGGCGAATTAGTGGTCGGGGAGTACAAGGAATTCCCGGAACTGTTGTCGCCGTTTCTACGGACAAAACTCAGTGAGGCGCAGGAGAAGGGAGATCTGACGGTCGTGCGTGTTCTGTCGCGCCAATACATTGAAACTGAGGACGAGGTTAGAATTCTGTCGACTGAAGGGTTGAAGCACTACGAGTCCAGCGAGAAGGTGTATTGGGAAGGCGAACCGTTATCGGGAGTGGAGCGCCTGTATCGAAGGGTCATTCTGTTCGAGCCACTCTATCAATGCATTGCGAACTGCCGGTACTGCCTCCGGCGAAACTACGACCTCTTCCATCACAGTCACGAGGACCTAGAGCGTATCGCCCGCTTCATCGGGCAAGCGCCTGGCCATCAGGATTTGCGTGAGGTATTGATCACAGGTGGCGACCCTTTTCTGGTTCCTCACAAGGTCGGTCTGTTTCTCGACACCCTGGCCGAGGCGGCGCCGCAGATTCGCATCGCGCGTGTCGCCACACGCGTACCGATTCAGCAGCCGGATCGCGTGAATGAAGAGATGCTCGAGGTGTTGGCGAAGCGGTACCCGTTTCGCATCGAGGTAGCCACCCAGATCAATCACGCATGCGAGCTGTACCCGGAAGTGGAGGCGGCTTATCGGCGCATTCGCGACCGAGTGCCGGTCTACAACCAGACCGTGCTGCTGCGAGGGGTGAATGATACATTCGGGGAACTCGTCGAGCTGTGTGACCGGCTGCGGGATCTGGCCATCGAAAACCATTACTTGTTCCATTGTGTGCCGATCGGCGGATTGAACACCTTGCGCACGCCGCTCATGTGGAGCATCGACGTGGCTCGGCAACTCAGCGCCAGCGGCCTCATCTCGGGGCGCTCAAAGCCTCAATTCTGCCTAATGACATCAATCGGCAAGATTACGCCCTATGAAGGGACCATCATCGATTACAAGGACAACAAGTACCTGCTACGGTCGGCCTACAGCTACGAAGAGCGTCTGGCATGGAATCCCTCCTGGCAATTGCCCGCCAACGCCATTGTCGGAGGAGACGGACGCCTGTGCGTCTGGTACGAGGATGTCGTCGAGGAGTGCGTCATGGAGGCTGTCGCTTGCTCTCCACCTGCCCGTGGAAGCGTAGTTGGGGAACCACGCATAGATGATGAGAAACAGTCGTAGGACAATTTCAGAAGAAAGTGAGTTGGTCAACCAGAGAAAAGACTGCGTGACGACGTATTCCTCGCGCCTAAACGCCAATGGCAATGTGATTGATTGGATGGTGGCCTATGGCTTCAAGAACACAATCGAGGCGATACACATCGAGGGCGGTTGATCGAGATACTGTTATATGCAGCGTTCTACCGTCGCTCGATTTATATCGCGAAAGACATGGAAGCCGCTGAAGAGTGTACGGTTGAGAACATACGGATCATGCGCTCTGGGAAAGGATTAGTGCCAAAACATCATGAACAGATCTTAGGCCGTCGTGTGACAAGAAAGATACAAAATGGAACCGCCTTGGAGTGGAGATTCGTAGCATGAGCCTCGCCTCTCGAAAGTCCATTATGGCTGACACTGAGCTCAATGATGGGCTCAATCATGATGAGCCGGAACGTGTGACGATTCACTCGCCTCGCCTCAATGCCAATCTGTATCTCATGGACCTCTTGAATGCTGGCCTCTGGCTAGCGGGGAAGGTGGCGATCGAAAGAAATCGTAAGCGCGTGATCGAGATATTCCTCCATCCGGTTGGGGGGCCCTGGACACCGTGGCTTCGGGCCCTCTGTGACCCGCTCAAATTCCCCGGGTTTCTGCGACGGCATCTGTTCGAAGCCCCGCGATCCGTTGGACGACGCTCAGGCTCAGCCGAAGGAAATCGGGAGGCGGGCATCATTAAGTCTATTTGTTCGCAATCTTCGGGCGTGTGGATTCATGTCGACCGAAAGGTCGTGATCAACATTCGTCTCCTCAACTCGGGTTATCTGAAATCCTTAGGCCCTACACTCAGCGCGGTGTGGACTGCGGCATGGTATTGGACCCGTTGTCTAAGACGAGGGAAGCTCGATGTGCAAAGATTTCTCTTGCTGCGCTATCGATCTTTGCACATCGGCGATCTTATCGCTTCCGAAAGCCTTCGGAGAGATCCAGCTGCGGGGGGCAGCCTCCATCGTTGCGGCAGGCTGGGAATGTTTTGGTGTCTTGCGGGCGCCGTGTATGCGACGAACTATGTGGACGCCATGGAGTGGCAGTCACAACCTCCCGACTATGTTGCGATTCCGGAAACCACATATCTTGAAGCGATCTACTGTCGGGCATTGCGGCACAAGGGATTACGCATTCTGGAATTGCACGACTATGCGAAGCCTTTCTGCATCATCCCCCCAGAGGAAGAGACACGGAATCCCTATGTGGCTCGGACCAATAAAGGCGTCCGGCTCTCGCACCATCAACAAGAAAAAGTATTGCAATACATGGCGGAGAGGTTATCCGATTCGAGCAAACATCTTCCCTACATGTTCTCCGGTCAAAACACTAATAGCAGCGCGTCAGTGCGTTCCATAAACGGTGAGAGTATTGCATTGGAGCGCAATACTCTCACGATGGTCCTGTTTCTGCATGACTTCATTGACGCGCAGTATTGCTTCGGCCTAGACGGTTTTGAAGATCTCTATGTTTGGACGGTCGTTTCAATAGACGAATGTCTAAAGAATACTCATGTCGGCCGGATATTGGTCAAAGCCCATCCCAACACAGATCCCCTGAGTTATCCGGGAGACAAGATAGCGGTTGAGATGCTCCAACGTCGTTACCACCATGAGCCACGGGTCATATTCATCGAACCACACACGAGTATTACCGGCATCGGTTCGTTGGGACTTGTCCATGGCCTGACACACCATGGCAGTGTTGCCGAAGAATTAGTTGCAGTGGGGGTGCCGGTGATTGCATCCTCAAAGGCTCCTTGGGGTACAACGTATCCATTCCTCCGTGTGTGGAATTCTCCCGGCGAATACATCGATATCTTGGAAAGCCTTCATGCGGCCAATTGGTTGCCTCCAAATGATGCTCAGAAGGAAGCCCTCGTTCAGTTTATCTCCGAGTACCGATTAAGCGTAGAGCCTGAACGTGACGATGAGTCTTGGTTTCAGTGGATGAACTGGGCGGACAAGACCACACATAAACTCAGTCGTGACAGTTATACGGAGACGATTCGAAGAATCGAAGCACTCGAGCAGGACTCCCCGCAATTGCTCGAATGGCTTCGCGAACGTGCCAGCGTATATCGATTGAGTGGGACCGCTTGATCCGAAGATGCAACATAGTGCTCTCGAGGATTGTGACTCTGATGATGAGTTGGAGGCCGCTGTTCCGTGATCGGATGTTTCCATTTTGATCGTACCGTGTTGTGTGAATTCCCTGATAAGAGCTCCCTGCAATTCCCAGATCCTTCTCACCGACAATTCATGTAAGGATCTGCGGCTCAGTCATGAAAGAGGGTGTGGCGGCGTGGATCAGATCAGAAACGTGAATCATGCCGAACGCATCGGATAACAAGATGATCTCCAATGATCGCGCTCGTTGGGAGGAACTCAAAGGCATATACGGCAGGGGCTGGGGCCTCTACGCGACATGGGGAGATACTACGGACTGGACCCCGGACGAATAGATGAAAGTCTCGATCGCAGTGCCTTCTCTCAACTATGCCCGCTTTCTGCCGGCCTGTCTCGACAGTTGCGCTGCGCAAACGCATGGTGATATCGAAGTGCTGATTGCCGATGGCGGATCCGCGGATGGATCGATTGAAATCATCGAGCGCTATTGCGCGCAGGACGCCAGGTTCCGATTCGTGAGCCGTGCTGACAGCGGACAAGCCGATGCGATCAATCGCGCCCTGCAAGAAGCGACCGGTGACATCGCCTGCTTCCTGAATGCCGATGACCTCTATATCAGAAACGATGTCATGGCGCAGGTGGTGTCCATCTTTCAAGCGGAGGCCGATCTCGGTCTTCTGAGTATGGGAGGTGAGTACGTCGACGCATACGGCAAAACTCTGCGCCCGGTGCGCCTGCGCTACCACCCTCTCGATAGCCAGCGGTGGATGAAGTGGCGGACGGCTGTCCTCCAGCCCGCGACGTTCTGGAGGGCGAGCATCTCAAGAGAACACCCGTTCTGTGCGAGTTTAAACTTTGTGTTCGATGTGGAGTTCTTCTGGTATGCCTACCAACGGTATCGGTGGCGCGAGGTGCCGTTAACTGCTGCCGGATATCGGTTACACGGGGCCAATAAGTCCGCATCGGTTCGCGAAGACCGGATACGTGAGTTGGCAGAAATAGAGCGCATCAAGTTTGGAGAAAGGTCTCTCCGCGCGCGATATCTGGAGGGAGTTGCCGGTGCCGTTGCGCACGCGGGGCAGAGCGGACGTCGGGTAATTTACAATGTTGTGAATAGCCTGTCATTCCTGTCGTGCTATCGTCTGCCGAGCATTTGAGTTATCGTGGAATGTCATGGCGGTGGCAATGGAATCTGGTCGGTACACTACTCGCTCAAAGGAGCGTATTCATGGCGAGCGTCGGGATCGCCTACCTCAGGTTTAAGGTACTGAGAGCGTGGGCAGCTTCTCCAGGATGAGTGACTGCCATACGGGAACCTCAGCTTCCAACATTTTCGGCTTGAGACGTTCTAATCATTTAATCGCGATCCGGATCACACCACATGGAATGTCATGGCGGTGGCAGTCACGGCGTAACACTGAGAAACGCGATGACCGAAACACCAGTGATCGTCCAAACCTCTTTTCCACCTGATAGGGCCAACTGAACCATGTGCGGCATTGC
>JANNEZ010000010.1:0-4935 GCA_031379255.1 Rhodoferax sp.
TGAAACGCTGCGTGCGGCAACCAGGCTTCGTCAAAGTGCAGGTTGTCGATGTAGCCGTCGAGCATGCCCTTGATGGTTTCGGTGTTGTAGAGCACCCCGTCGTAGGTCGATTGCGTCAGCGTCAGCACGCGCGGCTTGACGCTTTCGGAATCAACATTGGCCAACAAGGGATTGGCGGCGATTTTGGCCCGGATCGCCACAGGCTCGAACTCACTCTTGGGGATCGGGCCGATGATGCCAAAGTGGTTGCGCGTGGGCTTCAAAAACACCGGAATCGCCCCGGTCATGATGATCGCGTGCAGGATCGAGACGTGGCAATTACGGTCGACCACCACCACGTCGCCCGGCGCCACGGTATGGTGCCAGACCATTTTGTTTGACGTGGAGGTGCCATTGGTCACAAAGAAGCAGTGGTCGGCATTGAAAATACGCGCGGCATTGCGCTCGCTGGCGGCGATCGGGCCGGTGTGGTCGAGCAGTTGGCCGAGTTCCTCGACGGCATTGCAGACGTCGGCGCGCAGCATGTTTTCGCCAAAAAACTGGTGAAACATCTGCCCCACAGGGCTCTTCAAAAACGCGACTCCGCCCGAGTGGCCAGGGCAATGCCAGGAATACGAGCCATCTTCGGCGTAATCCAGCAGGGCCTTGAAAAATGGCGGCTGCACGCCTTCAAGGTAACTTTTCGCCTCACGGATGATGTGGCGTGCCACAAACTCGGGCGTGTCTTCAAACATGTGGATGAAGCCGTGCAGCTCGCGCAGGATGTCGTTCGGAATATGCCGCGACGTTTTGGTTTCGCCATAGACGTAAATCGGCACGTCAAGGTTTTTGCGGCGTACCTCTTCAATGAAATGACGCAGGTTCAAAACAGCCGGGTCAAGATCCGGACCCGGTGTGAATTCCTCATCGTCAATCGACAAAATAAACGCGCTGGCGCGGCTTTGTTGCTGCGCGAACTGGCTCAGGTCGCCATAACTTGTGACACCCAGCACTTCAAATCCTTCGCTTTCGATGGCCTGCGCCAGTGCCCGTATCCCCAGGCCCGAGGTGTTCTCGGAGCGGAAGTCTTCATCGATGATGACAATGGGGAATCTGAATTTCATGGCAAACCAAGCGTAAAAAGCAAAACAGGGGCGAAGTGTAAGGAAATATCGCCCTTCCGACGGGCCGGACTCTTGTGTTTGCCCAGTTATGACACAAAATGTGGCTCCATGAACACATTGGCGCAATCTTCCATTTGGTGGCTGCTGGCCGGTGGCGCCGTCGCCATCGAGCTGGTGACCGGCACCTTTTATCTGCTGATGCTGGCCGTGGGGCTGGCGGCAGCGGCCGTGGCCGCGCATCTGGGCTTCGGGCTGGCCTTGCAAATGGTCGTCGCTGCGGTGACGGGTGGCGCCTCCGTCCTGATCCTGCGCGCCGTACGGGGCAAACAGGTCCATCCCGCGCAAGCCAGCGAAAACCGGGACGTCAACCTGGACATCGGCGAAACCGTGCACGTCGGCGCCTGGCAGTTTGACGGCACGGCGCATGTAAGCTACCGGGGCGCAAAGTGGAGCGTCGCGCTGCGCCCCGGCGCGGCCGCTGCAGCTGGCACCCACCGCATTGTTGAAGTGGTAGGCAACCGCCTCATCGTCGAAAAGATCTGAACATTACCCTGCCCAGGTCGCAAGCCTGGCACAAACCCACCGGAAGGAACCCATGACAACTGCTCTTGTTTTGCTCATCATCGCTGCGATCTTTGTGACGCAGTCGATCAAGGTCGTGCCCCAGCAGCACGCCTGGGTGGTCGAGCGTTTGGGCAAATACCACCAGACCCTGACGCCTGGCCTGAACTTCCTGATTCCTTTCGTCGACAAGGTCGCCTACAAACACATACTCAAGGAGATTCCGCTGGACATCGCCAGCCAGGTTTGCATCACGCGCGACAACACGCAGCTGCAGGTGGACGGCATCCTGTATTTCCAGGTGACCGACGCGATGCGCGCCAGTTATGGTTCGAGCAACTACATCATCGCCATCTCGCAGCTCGCGCAAACATCGTTGCGTTCGGTGATTGGCAAACTCGAACTCGACAAAACTTTTGAAGAGCGCGACATCATCAACGCCCAGGTGGTGCAGGCCATCGACGAAGCGGCGTTGAACTGGGGCGTCAAGGTCTTGCGTTATGAAATCAAGGACCTGACACCGCCGAAGGAAATTTTGCACGCGATGCAGGCCCAGATCACGGCGGAGCGTGAAAAACGCGCCTTGATTGCCGCATCCGAGGGCCGCCGCCAAGAGCAGATCAACATCGCCACGGGCGAGCGCGAGGCCTTCATCGCCCGCTCTGAAGGTGAAAAGCAGGCCGTGATCAACAAGGCTGCCGGTGAAGCGGCCTCAATCACGGCAGTGGCCGACGCAACCGCAGGCGCCATTGAGCGCATCGCCGCCGCCATCCGCCAGCCAGGCGGCGAACAGGCGGTGCAATTGAAAGTGGCCGAAAGGTCGATAGAGGCCTATTCCAAAGTGGCCGCCGACGCCACAACGACCCTGATCGTGCCCAGCAACATGACCGAGGTCTCCGCGCTGATCGCCTCAGCGATGAAGATGGTGAATTTGGGTCAGAAATAGGCAGCGTCAGCTGTCGCAGTGGTAACGGCAACCGACGACGACAATCTCTTGGTCTGTCACCCGATAGACCAAGCGATTCGCTTCGTCGATCCGCCTGGACCAGTATCCTGAAAAATTACCCACCAAGGGCTCTGGCTTTCCGATGCCGTCAAACGGGTCACGTGTCGCGGATTCCAACAGTAAGTTGATGCGTTTGAGTGTCTTGCGGTCCTGGCCCTGCCAATACACATATTGCTCCCAGCCTTCTGGCACAAAACTGACGTTTCTCATGAATCGGAGGGCCAGAGGATTGGCCTGTGGTCAGTCGGTGATCAATTTGCGCGGACGCGCCTTGCCTGCCTTGTCTTGAGCGATGGCCTTGGCCAGTTTGGCGGCATTGGCAGACGAAGACATGAGGTGCAAGGTCTCCATCACGCTCTTGTAGTGGTCATATGACATAACCACGGCGTCGGCCCCGTCACGGCGGTGGATGACCGTGGCGTCACAGTCGTCAACGACCCTGTCCAACACGGATTTGAGCGAGTTTCTGGCATCGGTGTAACTGATGACTTGCATGGCATCTCCTGAATTTACCTGTACCGGAAATTGTACATGTCGAAAAAGCGGCATTTTCGGATCGCGCAATATATTTATCGCCCGTGGATTGTCAACAGCCTATCCGCAAAAACGTTTGCAGGCGCATCGATCAAGCCGAAAGCAGCTTGCGCGGCCTGGCTTTGCCAGCCCGGTCTTGTTCGATGGCCTTGGCCAGGCGCAGAGCAGCGTTCGCATGACGAAGCGATTGCGGTTGCACAATCCCAGCTTTCGCCACCGCACGCACTTTGATCGTCGGGGCCAAGCCCGCTTGCTCTGCCATGTTCAGCAAAGTATCGAGCGAAAACAAATCAATGTGCCCGCGCTTGAGGTCTGACAGACGCGGTTGAGTAATGCTCAAGAGCGCAGCTGCGGCTTTTTGCGTACCGGGGGTTTGCGCCAGCCAGTTTTGCAAGGCCATCAGCAGCGTGGACTTAGCCCGCATGTTGGCGGCTTCCAGGGGTGTGGCTTCAATAGCGTCCCACACGCTGGCGAACGCGGTGACGGGTGAGCTTGGTTTATGGGACATGTCGTTAATTCCTTCCACTCAATTCATCTTTAAGCCTTTGTCTGGCTACTTCCAGGTCGTGCTGGGCGGTTTGCCGCGTTTTCTTTTGAAAACAGTGCAGTACATACACGGCATCGGTCAACCTGGCCAGATACACCACTCGGTACGCGCCTGATTCATCCTTCACTCTGAGCTCCTCCACCCCTTTGCCAATGCTGGGCATCGGCTTGAAGTCGTCAGGTTGTTTGCCGCGCTGAACTTTGTCGAGCTGGAACCCTGCGCGTTTTCTGGCTTGAGGGCTAAAGGCGATCAAGTCTTGCAGGCTGCCTGCGCAAAATCTGAGTGGCTTCATGTTGGTCAGTGTCGGTCTTTATTATACAAGTTTTTGTAATTATGAGGTCGTGTCAAATCGACCCGCAATCACCTTGCCGTCCATCCGCGCATCCTTGGTTTTCCTGCGTAAGGTCAGCAGGTCGCCAGTGATTGCGATGGATTTACCCGTTTTGGCCAGTCCGCAGGCGATACCCCCTGTAGACCATGGCTGGCAATCCCCCACATTGGACGACAAAAAACAAAAAAGCCCCGCAAACGCCAGATTTGCAGGGCTTTCAATGTTGGCGGAGAAGGCGGGATTCGAACCCGCGGAGGGTTTTACCCCTCGCACGCTTTCCAGGCGTGTGACTTAAACCGCTCATCCACCTCTCCAGTGCTGCGCATTTTAGCTGAGCATCGCCGGTATTTCGCCGGGGCCTCTTGACTGTCATGAAAAAAGCCGCCCGAAGGCGGCTTTTCTAGAACCAAACCAACCATTTAGTTGAGGGGTTTTTTCGTACCGTCAGCAAACGTGTACAACGTCATCGCCGGGTTTTTCAATTCGCCATTTGGCTCAAATGAAATGGAACCAGTTACACCCTTGAAGTTGGACGCCAACAGCGCAGGGATATAGACTTTCGGATCGATTGAGTTTGCGCGCTTCATGGCATCAACCAACAGGTAGGTTGCGTCGTAGGTTGCTGGTGCATAAAGCTGAATATCAGCCTTGAAACGCTCGGTGAATTTTTTCTTAAACGCCGCGCCGCCGGGCATTTTGTCCAATGAGGCACCACCTTCGGCGCAGAAAACGCCGTTCAAAGTTTTTGCGCCTGCCGTAAGTTTGATCAACTCAGCCGAACAAATGCCGTCGCCACCAAAATACTTGACGTTGGTCATGCCCAATTGCTCCATTTGGCGCAACATGGGGCCTG
>JANNEZ010000127.1:0-3295 GCA_031379255.1 Rhodoferax sp.
CCTGGAGGCCCGGGGTTGCCAGCTGTGGCAGGGTTATCTGTTCTCCAAACCTCTGCCGTTGGCGGAATTTGAGAAATTCCTGAAATGACGCGTCGGCCAGCGGCCAGTGCGGCAACAGACCCCGGCGCGCGCCATGTAAAATGCAGGAAATCGCATTGACGAGTGCACGTAAAGCGTATCAACAAACAAGAGCGGGAAAGGCACACTGGTTATGACACCGCGAACTCCATCGGCATTGTTTTCATGAACGCATGAGGCCGTAGTCCGCGCGCCCAGTGCGTCGCCAAGCACCCCAATCAGAGTCAAAGCGCGGTCTTCACCGCGTTTTTTTTCGCTCAGGCATTCTCTCCAAAATCCACCATGATTCAAATCACACTCCCTGACGGCTCCCACCGTGATTTTCCGGCTGCCGTGACGGTGGCAGAGGTCGCCGCTTCCATCGGCGCCGGATTGGGCAAGGCGGCGCTGGCCGGCAGGATCAACGGCAAAGTGGTCGACACCTCGTTCACTATCACGCACGACAGCCCGCTGTCCATCATCACTGCCAAAGACGCCGACGGGCTGGAGGTGATCCGTCACTCCACGGCCCATTTGCTGGCCTATGCCGTCAAGGAGCTTTTCCCTGAGGCGCAGGTGACCATTGGCCCGGTGGTCGAGCACGGTTTTTTCTACGATTTTTCCTACAAGCGTCCGTTCACGCTGGACGACCTGGCCGCCATCGAGAAGAAGATGATTGAGCTGGCCAACAAAGACGAGCCCGTGACGCGCCGGGTCTTGCCGCGTGACGAGGCGGTGGCGTATTTCAAAAGCCTGGGTGAGCACTACAAGGCCGAGATCATTGCCAGTATTCCAGCCAGCGAAGATGTGTCGCTCTACCGCGAAGGCGCATTTGAAGACCTCTGCCGTGGCCCGCACGTGCCCAGCACCGGTAAATTGAAGCACTTCAAGCTGATGAAGCTGGCCGGCGCCTACTGGCGCGGCGACCACCGCAATGAAATGCTGCAGCGCATTTACGGCACGGCCTGGGCCACCAAAGACGAATTGCAGCAACACCTGACGATGCTCGAAGAGGCTGAAAAGCGCGACCACCGCAAGCTGGGCCGCGAGCTGGACCTGTTTCACATCGATGAACATTCCCCTGGCACCGTTTTCTGGCACCCCAAGGGCTGGTCGCTGTGGCAGGGTGTGGAGCAGTACATGCGCGCGATTTACCGCGACAACGGTTATCAGGAGGTTAAGGGGCCACAGATTCTGGACAAAAGCCTGTGGGAGAAAACCGGCCATTGGGACAAGTACCGCGACAACATGTTCACCACCGAGTCGGAAAAGCGCGACTACGCCTTGAAGCCGATGAACTGTCCCGGCCACATTTTGATCTTCAACCAGGGCATCAAAAGTTACCGTGATTTGCCGCTGCGTTACGGCGAATTCGGCCAGTGCCACCGCAACGAGCCCACTGGCGGCCTGCACGGCATCATGCGGGTGCGGGGCTTCACGCAAGACGACGGCCATATTTTCTGCACCGAAGACATGATTCTGGGCGAATGCACGGCCTACACGACCTTGTTGCAGAAAGTCTACGCCGATTTCGGGTTCAAGAACATCATCTATAAGATTGCCACGCGACCCACCGCGCGCATTGGCTCCGAAGAAAGCTGGGACAAAGCCGAAAAAGCGCTGATGGACAGCTTGCGCGCCTCCAATTGCGAATTTGAAATTTCACCGGGCGATGGCGCTTTTTATGGGCCCAAAATCGAATACACGCTCAAAGACGCGATTGGCCGCCAGTGGCAATGTGGCACCATGCAGGTTGACTTTTCGATGCCCGAACGCCTCGGCGCCGAATATGTAGGGGAGGACGGAGCGCGGCATCGCCCCGTCATGCTGCACCGCGCGATTGTCGGGAGCCTGGAGCGTTTTATCGGGATTTTGATCGAGGAACACGCCGGTGCCTTGCCGACTTGGCTTGCGCCGGTGCAGGTCGCGATCCTGTGTATTACGGATGCACAGGCCGAATATTGTCGTGAAATCGCCGCAAAACTTCGAAAATCTCTGCCAAATCAAGAGCTTAGGGTCATCACCGACCTGCGCAACGAGAAAATAACGCGTAAAATCAGGGAGCATTCAATGCAAAAGCTCCCTTTTATCCTTGTCGCAGGCGACAAGGAGAAGGAAGCCGGTACCGTTGCAGTGCGCGCTCGGGGCAATACTGACCTCGGTGTGATGTCCCTCGATGCATTCGTGCAGAAAATCAGCGGCGACATTGCTGCCAAGTCATAAGCCCCCGTTTGCTTGAGCAACTCCATTGGGTGAGTGCCCGGGTATCAAACTTGATTTGCAAGCGCGAATTGTGCGGAATACGCTATTTTTATATAGCATTTAGAGTCAAAGGATTTTGCCATCGCTACTGAATTTCGTGACCGCCGTCACCGTGAAGAACGCAAACATCGTCTGAACCGCGAGATCATGTCCCCTGAGGTTCGCCTCTCCGGAGTTGAAAACGAACCTTTGGGTGTTGTCAACATCAATGAGGCCCTGCGCATGGCGGGTGAGCTGGATGTTGATCTGGTCGAGATTTCCGCCACGGCGGTGCCGCCAGTTTGCCGATTGATGGATTACGGCAAGTTCAAGTACCAAGAGCAGAAGAAGGCGGCCGAGGCGAAGTCCAAACAGAAGGTGATCGAGGTCAAGGAAGTGAAATTCCGTCCCGGCACTGACGATGGCGACTACAACATCAAATTGCGCAATATCAAGCGCTTTTTGGATGAGGGTGACAAATGCAAGATCACGCTGCGCTTTCGGGGCCGCGAGATCACGCACCAGGAGATCGGCATGGAGTTGCTCAACCGCATGCGAGCCGATCTGGCGGATTTGATTGTGGTGGAGCAGTTTCCCAAGCTCGAAGGCCGGCAGATGGTCATGATGATCGCGCCGGGCAAGAAGAAACCGGCGGCTGCCAAGGTGGCGGTTGCGGCGAGCGAAGCGACTGCATAGAGGTTTGAGGAATTTGGGAGGCTCCAGCAATGGAGCGTCCAGATAAGTTACTCGGGGCCAACAAGGGCGCATCAGTTTGCGCACGCCACACTAGAACAATGATGAAGGAGCATTCACATGCCCAAAATGATGACCTAGAGCGGCGCCAAAAAGCGTTTCCGCGTTCGTCCCGGTGGCACCGTCAAGCGCGGTCAAGCCTTCAAGCGTCACATCCTGACCAAGAAGACCACCAAAAATAAACGCCATTTGCGTGGACCAACAGCCGTGCATGAGACCAATATGGGTCACATGTCGCAGATGT
>JANNEZ010000182.1:0-4941 GCA_031379255.1 Rhodoferax sp.
CGGTGGCTTTCAGTGCCGCCGGTTGCGCTTTGTGGGCGCTGTTGCCAGCCATCGGCAAACAGCAGCTGGAGCTGCAGGCCAGCGGATTCGGCCTGTTGATGGGATGCCTGGGCGGCGGCGCGGTATTCGTTGGTTTTTTTATTGGACGCATGCGGGCGCGTTTTGGTCTGGAACCATTGGTTCGGGCATCATGTGTCGCCTACGCGATGATGATGTTGATCGCCGCGTTTTCCCGCTGGGACTGGCCGGTTTACCCGGCGCTGGTGGTCGCTGGAGCCGCCTGGATGGCGGCCATGTCGACTTTCAACACCGCCACCCAAACCAGTGTGCCGCCCTGGGTACGCGCCCGCGCAGTGGCGATGCACACCTTGAGCGCGCTGGGGTCTTTTGCCGTGGGTTCGGCGTTCTGGGGGGCGCTGGCAGATTTGGCCGGTTTGCCTTCGGCGCTGTGCGCAGCGGCCATTGCCATGCTGGCCGGCTTGCTGCTGAGCAAACCGTTTCCGCTGCGCATGGGCGAGGCGCAGGAGGTGACGCAGGCCAATGCCTGGCAGGAGCTGTTCATCACGCACGAGCCGGCGCCCGAGAAAGGGCCAATTGCGGTGGAGAACATCTACCGCATCAAGGTCGAAGATGCCAAGGCCTTTCTGGAGACCGTGACGCAGCTGCGGGCCATCCGCCGCCGCGATGGCGCGACTTTGTGGCGGGTTTACAGCGACCTGGCGGATCCGACCCGTTTTGTCGAACGTTTCATCGTAACGTCCTGGGCGGACTACTTGCACCAGCGCTCAAGGGCGACCCTTGCCGACCAGGAACTCGAAGCCAAGGTGCGCGAGTTCCAGGCCGAAGGTGTGCCAGTGCTGATGCAGCACTTTCTCGCCGAGAGTTAGGCTGGCAAAGGTTTCAAGCTACCACGAGTTCCGCAATTCGCGCAGCTTCATGAAGACAGTTTTGGCGTCGGGGTTTGCTGGCAAATCCGGAAACTTCTCGCGCAGTTTCAAGATGACTTCCCCGCTTGTGAGCCGGAAAAACGTGTTGAACTGCTTCTCCTGGGCCAGCGTGGTGACCGGGGCGTTGGCGGCGTCATGGGCAGCAACCGACGGGAGCAGGGCGCTGGCGGCCGCATTGCCCGGCTCCCGTGACAGCGTGAACTTCAGGTTGTTTTCGATGTAGTCGTGGCCCGGATAGACCAGGGTGTTGCCGGGCAGGCGGTCGAGCTGGTCCGCAAAGGTGGCGTACATCGAATGCACGTCGCCCCCGTTGTGCACATTGCCGGCGCCGGCGTTGAAGAGCGTGTCGCCCGAGAACAGCGCCGGTTGTTCGGTGTGCGAGAGCAGGCAGATGTGGCACAGGGTGTGGCCGGGTGTGTCCAGGCATTCGAGTTCGACGGTTTTGCCGACCTTGATCACGTCGCCCGCTTTCACGCCGCGGTCCATCCCGTTGATCTTGCCACCGGCCTTGTGGTGCGCGATCACCTTGGCGCCAGTGGCCACCACCACCGCTGCGTTGCCACCGGTGTGGTCATGGTGCTCGTGGGTATTGAGAATCTGCGTGATCTGCCAGCCCTTGACCCTTGCGGTGTTCAGGGTTTTTTCATGGTCCAGCGGGTCAATGGCCAGCGCCTCGCCGGTTTCGGGGCAGGCAATCAGGTAATTGAAATTGCGGTAGGAATTGCCGGTCCAGATACGCTCGACGATCATGGGTTTGCCTTTTCGGAATGCTGGAAGGGGTAGCAGTGCCCATGTATTTTGCGCTGAAGCGCCAACTTTGCTGGAAGCATGCATTTTTCTCAATTCGAAACAGGGAGAAACCCTAGCGACCGTTTGCGCAGCCAGGGCGATGTGGTGCAATGCGCGCAAAGAGGAGATTTCATGGTGAATTCAGTGTTCAAGCGCAGTAACGCCCAGCCGGCCAGTACGGCGGTTGCAATCGCCATTGCGGGATTGGCCGGCCTTGGCGGCGGCTTTGCCACCGCGCAGACCCTCAGGGATCTGGTGGTTTCGCCGTCGCGGGCCGAGCAGCGGAGTTTCGATGTGCCCGCTGCCGTTCAGGCAGTTGACAGCGACACCATCCGCGGCGCCGGGCCGCAGGTGAACCTTTCGGAAGCGCTGAACCGGGTGCCGGGCCTGACCATCTTGAACCGGCATAACTACGCGCAGGATTTGCAGCTGTCGATCCGCGGTTTTGGCGCGCGTTCGGCCTTTGGCATACGCGGCATCCGTTTGCTGATTGACGGCATTCCTGCCACCACGCCTGACGGCCAGGGCCAGGGCTCCTCGGTCAGCCTCACCTCCACAGACCGCATGGAAGTGTTGCGCGGCCCGCTGGCGCAGCTGTATGGCAATTCGTCCGGCGGCGTGATCCAGGCGTTCACCCGGGACGCGCCCGATCAGGCCGAGTTTGGCGCCCAGTATTACGCCGGGTCGTTCGGCTTGCGCCGCTCAGACTGGCAATATGCCGGCAAGCTTGGCGCGTCGGGCGGTGTTGGCCTGGTTGCCGACTACAGCACTTTTGGTATTGACGGATTCCGCGCCAACAGTGCCACCGAGCGCAAGCAATTCAATGGCAAATTGAGTTTTGGCCCGAGCGAAAAGACCAAGGTCAATGTGATTTTCAACCGGTTTGACATGCCTTTGGCGCGCGACCCCCTGGGTTTGACGGCGGCACAGCTGGCGGCCAACCGCGACCAGGCGGGCACCAACGCCATCGCCCGGGACGTGCGCAAAATCGTGACGCAAAACCAGCTGGGAACGACCATCACCCACAGTCTGGACAATGACAGTTCCCTGACGGGCCGCTTGTATTTTGGCAACCGCGAGAACCTGGGCTACCAGGTCGGCATCGCCGGCACGGCCACCGCTGCGGGCGGCTGGGTTGGCCTGAACCGCGACTATTACGGCACCGGCCTGCAATACAACGCATCGTCCAAATGGGGCGGTGTTCCCGTCAATTGGGTAGCCGGTTTTGAGTACGACCGCATGCAAGAGCGCCGCCAGGCTGGTGCTGCTGCCCTTGGGCAAAAGACCACCACGACCCGCAATGAGGTCAACGCAGCCGACAACACCGACTTTTTCGCGCAAGGCACAGCGTCATTGAGCGAGCGCTTCTCGGTGGTGGGCGGCGTGCGCCACAGCACCGTGCGGATGAACAGCAGCGACGATTATCTGATTGACGGCAATGGTTCGGGCGCTATCAGCTACCAGGCGACCAGCCCGGTGCTCGGTGTCACCTGGCACGCCACGGACAAGGTCAACCTCTACGCCAATATCGGACGCGGTTTTGAAACCCCGACCCTGGCCGAAATGGCCTACGCGGGCGCCGGTGTGCCAGCTTTCAACACCACGCTCAAGGCTGCCGGCAGCCACCACTTTGAAATTGGCGCGAAATGGACGCCAACGCCCCAATCGCGCGTTGATTTCGCCGTCTACCAGATCGAGACGACGGATGAAATCGTGGTGGCCAGCAGCGTCGGCGGCAATTCGACCTTCAAAAACGCCCCGGGCACCAAACGCACTGGCTGGGAGCTGGCGGGCAGCAACTATTTCACGCCCAACTGGCGCGGCAGCCTGTCGGTCTCACAAATTGACGCTAGTTTTTCGCAGTCCTTCACCACTGTGAGCGGCGCGCCGCCGGCGGCCACCACCATTCTGGCCGGGAACAAGATTCCCGGAATTCCGCAAAGCTCTCTGTTTGCCGAGTTGCTGTGGTCCAGCCAGACGCCCGGCGCACGCGCCAGTGCCATGCAATTGGGCACTCAAGCGGGGGTGGAGTTTTTGCAGTCGGGCCGGCTTTTTGCCAATGACACCAACACCGTTGCCGTGGATGGGTATGGCACGTGGGCGCTCAAGGCCAGCCACGGATTTGCAGTGGGCAAGGGCAGCCTCACGGCTTATGCGCGGGTGGACAACTTGAGCGACGAAAAATACGTGGGCTCGGTGATCGTCAACCAGGCCAACCAGCAGTTTTTTGAACCGGCGCCGGGCCGCAACTGGACGCTGGGCGTTCGGCTCGTGTTGCCCTTGTAAAAAGTTGATTTCAGGTCGGCAGGCGCACCGGCAGGTGCGAGATGCCGCGCACAAAAGTTGACAGCAGGCGCTTGGGCTCGCCCATCACCTCGATGCGTTCGAAACGCTTGAGGATTTCTTCCCACAAAATTTTGAGCTGCATCTCGGCCAGGCGGTTGCCCACGCAGCGGTGGATGCCGAAGCCGAACGAGAGATGTTCGCGCGGGCGCGGGCGGTCGATGATGAAGTCGTTGGGTTTTGAAATCACTTCTTCGTCGCGGTTGCCCGAGAGGTACCACATGACGACTTTGTCGCCCTTTAAAATCTGCTTGCCGCCGAGTTCCACGTCCTGAAGCGCGGTGCGGCGCATCATTGGCAGGGGTGTTTGCCAGCGGATGATCTCCGGCACCATGCTGTCGATGAGTTTCGGGTTGGCGCGCAGCTTGGCCCATTCTTCGGGGAACTTGCTCATCGCCAACACGCCGCCGCTCATGGAATTGCGGGTGGTGTCATTGCCGCCCACGATCAGGAGCACGAGGTTGCCCATGTATTCCAGCGGCCCCATGTTGCGGGTGGCCGGGTTGTGCGCCAGCATGGAGACCAGATCGTGGCCGGGTGGCGCGTTCACGCGTTCATTCCACAGCTTGGTGAAATAGACCAGCATTTTGCCAAGCTCCACCTGGCGCGCTTCCTGCGACTCAACCAGTTTGTCCAGTTCGGGCACTGAGGTCGCGACATCTGACCACCAGGTCAGCAACCGGCGGTCTTCCATGGGGAAGTCGAACAGGGTGGCGAGCATCATCGTGGTGAGTTCGATCGACACCCGATCAACCCAGTCGAAGGTCTCGTTGCGTGGCAGTCCGTCGAGCACCTTGCGGGTGCGCTCACGGATCAGGCTTTCCATGTTCTGCAGGTTGCCAGGGGCGACGATCGGACTGAC
>JANNEZ010000027.1:0-7449 GCA_031379255.1 Rhodoferax sp.
GAGATCGCCTGGCCGGCGCCCAAGAAGATTCCGATTGGCTCCCTGGCCAACTACGGTTACGAAAACACGGTGCTGCTGCCGGTGCCGCTGACCGTTTCAAACGCCTTCAAACCGGCGCTGTTGTCGAATGACATCGACATCAAACTCAAAGCGGCCTGGTTGGTGTGCAAGAAGGAATGTATTCCTGAAGAAGGCGAATTCACGCTGAAGCTGCCGGTCAAAAGTTCAACAGCGGCGAATGGCTCGGCGTTTGATGCCGCCGCCAAAGCCAATCCCCGGTCCCTGGCCAGCCTTGAAGCGGCGGGCACGCCGCCGAGCCGCGCGGTGATTGACGGCAACCAGCTGGCCTTCGAAGTACAGGGCCTGCCAGCGGCGCTGCGGGGCAGGACACTGGCCTTTTTCCCCGAAACACCCGAGGTGATCGAAACCAGCGCGGCCGGCACGCAGGCCTGGCAAGGCGCGGTGTGGCACGCCAGCGTGCCGCTCGCGAGCCAGCGCAGCAACAGCCCGGACCTCATGCCGGTGGTGCTGGCAACCGATGTCGACGGCGTGCGGCAAAGTTACCGCGCGGAATTGAAAGTCATTGGCAACTGGCCGGTGCTGGCGGCGCCGGCCTCGGTATCGCCCGCGCTTGACGCAGCCCTGAAGGCCAACGCGGCCGCCTCGCTGGCGCCGGCGGGCGCAGCCCCCATTGGGTTGATCGCCGCGCTGTTGGGCGCCTTGCTCGGCGGCCTCATCCTGAACCTGATGCCCTGCGTGTTCCCGGTGCTGGCCATCAAGGTGATGGGTTTCGCGCAAAACGCTGACGACCAGCGCAGCCACCGCATCAGCGCGCTGTCGTATTCGGCCGGTGTGGTGGTGTCGTTTGTGGCGCTGGGCGCGGTGATGCTGGCCCTGCGCAGCGCGGGTGAACAACTCGGCTGGGGGTTCCAGTTGCAGTCGCCGGCTGTGGTGGCTGTGCTGGCGGTGTTGTTCACAGTGATCGGTTTGAACCTCGCGGGCCTGTTTGAGTTTGGCATGTTGGCGCCCTCGGGTGTGGCCGCCCGCCAGGCGAAAAACCCGGTGGTCAACACTTTTTTGTCAGGTGTGCTGGCGGTGGCGATCGCGTCGCCCTGCACCGCCCCCTTCATGGGCGCGGCGATGGGGCTCGCGGTTTCGCTGCCGGCGCACGAGGCCCTGCTGATCTTCGCGGCGGTGGGTGTGGGCATGGCGGTCCCGTTTGCCCTGGCCGGTTTTGTGCCAGCCGTGGCGCGCGCCCTGCCGCGCCCCGGCGCGTGGATGGAAACCTTCCGCCGCTTGATGGCCTTCCCGATGTTTGCCACCGTGGTCTGGCTGGTGTGGGTGCTGGGGCAACAAAGCGGCATCGACGGCGCGGGCGCCTTGCTGGCGCTTCTGGTGGCGTTGGCGCTCGTCATTTGGGCGTTCACGCTGAAGGGCCGCAGCCGGATGGTTGGCGCTGCTCTGTCGGTGGCGTCATTGGCCGCGCTGGCGGTGTCAATTGGCCCGTATGTCCTGCAACCCTTGCCGGTTGCTGCTGCGCTGGCCGCTGGCGAACGCTGGCAGACCTGGGAGCCGGGCCGGGTCGAGCAGTTGCTCGCAAGCGGTCAGCCGGTGTTTGTCGACTTCACCGCCGCGTGGTGCGTGACCTGCCAGGTGAACAAGAAAACGACGCTGACCAACGCGCAGGTGCTGGCCGACATCGACGCCAAAAAAGTGGCGCTGCTGCGCGCCGACTGGACGCGCCGCGACCCGGCCATCACCGCCGCGCTCGGGCAATTGGGCCGCAACGGTGTGCCGCTGTATGTGGTCTACAAACCGGGCGCCGCGCCGGTGTTGTTGTCGGAGCTGCTGAGTGTGGACGACGTGCGCGCCGAGCTGGCAAAGCTTTAGACTTGCGGTTTTCACGGCCCTAGTCGCCGCATTGCGCGCAAACCCATGACCACGCCCCCAGCCCTCGCCTTTCACGGCATCTGGCCCGCCTTGTTGACGCCTCTCACAGAGAGCCTGGACATCGACATCCCGGCCTTCGCGGCCCACTGCAAAAGCCTGCTGGCGGCCGGCTGCGCCGGTGTCACGCCCTTTGGCACCACCGGCGAGGGGCCCTCATTCAACGTGGCCGAGCGCATCGCCGCCATTGACGGGCTGATCGCGGCGGGTGTTCCGGCCGGGCGCATTCTGGTCTCGACCAGCGCTGCGGCGCTGCCGGACGCCGTCGCGCTCACGCGCCACGCGGTGCAGGCGGGGTGTTTTGGCGTGTTGCTGCTGCCGCCGTTTTTCCTCAAGGGCGTGCCCGACCAGGGCATCATCGATTTTTATGCGCAGCTGATCGAAAAGGCGGCCGACGCGCGCCTGCGCATCGTGCTGTACCACATCCCTCAGGTCAGTGGCGTGCCACTCTCGCACCACGTGATTGGCAGCTTGGTGAAACGTTACCCGCAAACCATTGTCGGCATCAAGGACAGCGGCGGCCAGCGCGCGTGGTCGCTGGACCTCGCCAAAACCTTCATGCCGCCTGAGCCAAAGGCGGATGGGTCGGGCATTCAGGTATGGGTCGGCAACGAGCCCGACTTGCAGGTGATGGCGGCCCGGGGAACCGTGGGCGCGGTCAGCGGGGTCGCCAATGTCACGCCCAGGCTGGTCGCCCGCTTGGTGGCTGAGTACAACGGCGCCGGTGCCGCACGCGACATGGCGCGCACCCAGGAGTTGCTGGCGATTCTGGGTGGGTATGGCTTGACCGCCGCGTTCAAGGGCGTGATGGCCATCCTCACCGGCCAGCCGGGCTGGCGACGCGTGCGCGCGCCGCTGGTGGCCTTGAGCGATGCCGAATTCACCAGCCTGGAAGCCAAAATGAAGGGTTTCGCTTTGGACCCGGCCAAAGACTGAGCCCGTTGACTGAGCCCATTTCGGGGTGTTACAAGCCCCCGCGCGACAACGCGGCCGACAAGGTTTAGCATGCCGGTTTTATTTGTCACTGATTGGAGAATCCCCATGATGACCCGTCACCTGTTCACCCTGTTCCTGGCCGCTTCGGCCTCACTGCTGCTGCCCGCCGTCTCGGGCGCCGCCCCTGCGGTGGGTCAAAAAGCGCCGGAGTTCACGTTGACAGACACCGCCGGCAAAACCGTGAAACTGGCCGACTTCAAGGGCAAACACGTGGTGCTGGAGTGGAACAACCCGGGTTGCCCCTATGTGCGCAAACATTACGACTCAGCCAACATGCAGGCGCTGCAAAAAGAGGTGACGGGCAAACAGGTGGTCTGGTTGGCCATCAATTCCACCGCCGATTCCCACCCCGACTACCTCGCGCCGGCGCAGCTGGGCCGCTGGATGGTGCAGCAAAAAGCCGCGCCCACCGCCACCCTGATGGACGAAGACGGCAGCGTCGGCAAGGCCTACGGCGCGCGCACCACGCCGCACATGTACCTGGTGGATCCCAAGGGCACGCTGATTTATGCCGGCGGCATTGACGACAAACCCTACGCCCGCGCCGACGACCAGAAAACCGCCACCAACTACGTGCGACAGGGCGTCAACGAAGCCCTGGCCGGCAAACCGCTGAGCAAGGCCGTGACGGCGCCTTACGGCTGCTCGGTCAAATACAAGAGCGGCTCACCCGCGTGATTGAAACGGCATGGAACAAAGCGACGACATTCTGCACATCCTGAAACACCACCGCACCGTGGCCGTGGTCGGCCTCTCGCCCAAGCCGCACCGCGACAGTTATGAAGTGGCCGAGTACATGCAAAGCCAGGGCTGGCGCATCATCCCGGTGAACCCGGCAGCGCAGGTCAGCGAGATTCTGGGCGAGAAGGTCTACCCCTCGCTGATTGACGCCGCAAAAGTGGAAAAGATCGACCTGGTGGACGTGTTCCGGCGCAGTGAAGACGTGCCGCCAATCGCCCTGGAGGCGATCGCCATCGGCGCCAAAGGACTTTGGCTGCAACTGGACATTGCGCATGCGGCATCCGCCGCCCAGGCGCGCGCGGCCGGTTTGCGCGTGGTGCAAAACAAATGCCTGCTGGTCGAGCACCGGCGGGCGCGCTGAAGTTGTCGCCGCGTTGACTACGGCCTTGCCCCCCGCTGAACCAGCGGATGAGTCAGCGCTGCTGGTGCCCCACGCCGAGTTTCGCCGCGGTCTGCCCGCAGGCCAGTTCCGGGTGATCGTGAACCCGGACCGCGCGCGCCAGTTTGTGCGGCATCGCCTCCTGATCCTGCCGCTGGCGCTGGCATTGGCAGGCATTGGCGTGGCGCTGGCACTCGCGGGCCACCCGGCCTGGGGCTTGGGCTTGGTAGCTGTGGCGGTGGCCGGCAACCGGCTCATTTCGGCGCAGGCCGCCAAAATTCTGTTGCACCTGGCCAGCCAGGACGAGCGCACCTACCTGCAAGCCATGGAATTTGAAATCCTGGAAGTGCGCCGGGCACGCTGAACGCGGCTGTGGCCCGGCGCCATGCCCGTGCCGGGCGGCGCAGGCTGCCACAATTGGCGCATGAGTCCGCTTTCCCCCTACGCCCCCCTGCAAAACGACAGCTTTATCCGCGCCTGCCTGCGCCAGGCCACACCGCACACGCCCGTCTGGCTGATGCGCCAGGCCGGCCGTTATTTGCCCGAATACAAAGCCACGCGCGCGCGCGCCGGCAGCTTCATGGGCCTGGCCACCAACACCGATTTCGCCACCGAAGTCACACTCCAGCCGCTCGAGCGTTTCCCGCTGGATGCCGCGATTTTGTTCAGCGACATCCTCACCGTGCCCGACGCCATGGGCCTGGGTTTGAGTTTTGCCGAAGGGGAAGGCCCGCGCTTCGCCCACCCCGTGCGCGACGAGGCTTCAGTTGCGAAATTGCAGGTGCCCGACATGGCCAAACTGCAGTACGTGTTCAACGCTGTCACCTCCATCCGCAAAGCGCTTCATGGCCGCGTGCCGCTGATCGGCTTCAGCGGCAGCCCCTGGACACTGGCTTGTTACATGGTCGAAGGCAAGGGTTCGGACGACTACCGCCTGGTCAAAACCATGCTCTACCAGCGGCCCGATTTGATGCACCGCATGTTGCAGGTGAACGCCGATGCGGTGGCCGCCTACCTCAACGCGCAGATCGACGCGGGCGCCCAAGCGGTGATGATTTTTGACAGCTGGGGCGGTGTGCTGGCCGACGGCGCGTTCCAGCAGTTCAGCCTGGCGTACACGGCGCGGGTGCTGGCGCAGGTGAAAAAAACCCATGACGGCAGCGCCACCGGCACCCGCATTCCGCGCATCGTCTTCACCAAAGGCGGCGGTTTGTGGCTCAAGGAGATGGCTGCGCTGGACTGCGAGGTGCTGGGCCTGGACTGGACGGTGAACCTCGGGCAGGCGCGCGCGCTCGTCGGCGGCGCGGTCAATGGCGCCGGCAAAGCCCTGCAGGGCAATATCGACCCGAATGTCCTGTTTGCCCAGCCGCGCCAGATCGAGGCCGAAGTGGCCCGGGTGCTGGCGAGTTTTGGCACGCCGTTTCAGGCCACTGCGACGGCGCCTGACAGCACCGGCCCCACCCATGTGTTCAACCTCGGGCATGGCATCAGCCAGTTCACGCCGCCTGAACACGTGCTGGCCCTGGTGCAGGCGGTGCACGGCTTGTCCCGCGCGATGCGGGCAGCATGATGCTAGCTGCCGCCCGCGCGTTAAACCGGGCCTTGCCGGCCGGATTGCCTAACATGCCAATCGCCACATGCAAGTGAGCCTGGGCTGACTTATGCACAAATTTTTTGCTGCGGTGCGGGAAAACGAGAAGCGCAAAAGTGGCCGCGCTATAAATCCCGTAGCTTGCGTAAGTGGTTGATTTATTACAGTTTTATGAAACTGCTTGATTTGGTGGCAATTCGACGAATGCGTTGATTTACAAGGCTCTGGCATGACCCGATGGCAGATATCAACAAAGTTATCCACAATAAGAATGAATCATGCGTAAAACAGTTTCGAATCAAGCACTTAAGGCCGACATTGAAACTACACATCAACTAAGCGCCCTAAATCGGGGTTTCTGCACCTTCGCATGACGCATCGGCTTGGCGTACTCGTTCAAACCCCCGCGCACAGCGCGATCTCGGGGTCTTTGACGTATTTAAGTGAGCAAATACTTGCGCCAGGAACGCTGGTGCGAGTGCCCCTTGGTAAACGTGAGACCCTGGGTGTGGTGTGGAGTGGCGACGCGACCAGCAGCGAGGCGCACGAACCGGCCAACCCGCCAGTCCTGGAACCCGGGAAATTGCGCGCCATCAGCGGCGCTTTGCACGGCATCGCGCCACTCTCGGCGAATTGGCGCGCCCTGGTAACTTTTGCTGCCAGTTATTACCAGCGTTCACCCGGCGAAGTGGCGCTGGCCGCCCTGCCGCCGCAGTTGCGCGATCTGGACGCCACGCAACTCGCCCGCCGCCTCAAACGCCAACCGGCCAACGCGGGCGCCAGCGGTGAGGCGCGTGCAGCCCCTGCGCAAGCCTTGGCGTCAAGCTTGGCCCTTTCACCGGAGCAACAACGGGTTGTGGCGCAATTCGAGGCGCATGTGGCCAAAACCTCAGGTGCGCCAGCCGGCCCGCTGCTGCTGTTTGGCGCCACCGGCAGCGGAAAGACCGAGGTCTACCTGCAGTGTGTGGCCCGTGTGCTGGCGTCAAACCCCGAGACCCAGGCGCTGGTGATGGTGCCCGAAATCAACCTCACGCCCCAACTCGAGGCGCGGTTTCGCGCGCGCTTTGTGGCCCGCTTTGGCGACGCGGCGGTGGTGTCGATGCACAGCGGCATGACGCCGCCGCAGCGCCTCAAGGCCTGGCTCGCGGCGCATTCCGGGAGCGCGCGCATCGTGCTGGGCACACGCCTGGCGGTGTTCGCCTCGATGCCGGGACTGAAGCTGATCGTCGTCGACGAAGAACACGACCCGAGCTACAAACAGACCGAGGGCGCGCGTTATTCGGCGCGCGACCTGGCCGTGTGGCGCGCCCGCCAGGACGGCGCGCTGGTGATTCTGGGCTCGGCGACACCGTCATTGGAGAGCTGGCAAAAAAGCCTTCCCGCCGAAGCCGGCATGGGCGCGGCCTGCGCCAAGCCCAACCGGCCCTCCAGGCCCTATCTGCGTGTCGATATGCCCAGCCGCATTGGCGAGGCCGCCCGCCTGCCGAATGTGGTGCGTGTGGACATGAACCACCAACCCAAAAAGGCGGTGATTTCACCCCCGCTGCTGCAGGCCATCAAGGCGCGCGCAGCGCGCGGCGAGCAGAGCATGATTTTCCTGAACCGGCGCGGTTATGCCCCGGTGCTGGCCTGCAGCGCCTGCGACTGGAAAAGCGAATGCCCGCATTGCAGCGCCTACCGCGTTTTCCACAAGGTGGACCGCAGCATCCGCTGCCACCACTGCGGCTTCACCGAACCGGTGCCGCGCGCCTGCCCCGAATGCGGCAACGTCGATTTGCAGGCCGTCGGGCGCGGC
>JANNEZ010000249.1:0-18705 GCA_031379255.1 Rhodoferax sp.
CGGTGCCGTCAAAATGGCGGTTTTTGGCGAAATGTTGCGCCGCAGCAAGCAACATGGCGGTGTGGCCGTCGTGGCCGCAGGCGTGCATCTTGCCGGCGTTTTGGCTGGTATGGGCAAAGGTGTTGAATTCCTGCATGGGCAAGGCGTCCATGTCGGCGCGCAGGCCGATGGCGCGGCTGGACGTCCCCGCCTTGACGATACCCACCACGCCGGTTTTGCCCATGCCCCGGAGGATGGGAATGCCCCAGTCGGTGAGTTGTTTGGCGACGATGTCAGCGGTGCGGACCTCTTCAAAACACAGTTCCGGGTGGGCATGGATGTCGCGGCGGATGGCTGCGATGCTGGCCGCCTGGGTCACGATGGAATCAATGGTTTTCATGGCAGTTCTCCTTAGCCCCACAGTCTAGCCCTCTTCAGGCTCGCCTGCCACGCAGTGGATACCCAAAGACCTGTCCCCCGTTTGACAGGTTTACCATTGGGCAAAGCTGCTTTTTCCCACCACACCATGACTCTGCTTTCAAAACCGGTTCAGGCCACCGAGGTGCTGGGCGCCTGCCCGCATGATTGCCCCGACACCTGCTCACTGGTGACCACGGTTGAAAACGGCATTGCCATCAAGGTGCATGGCAACCCCGCGCATCCCCAAACCGGCGGCGTGTTGTGCAACAAGGTGTCGAAATACGCCGAACGAACCTACCACCCGGAGCGGATTCTCTACCCGATGAAACGGATAGGCGCCAAAGGCGCGGGCCAATTCGAACGCGTGACTTGGGATGCGGCGTTGACCGACATCGCCACACGCCTCAAAACGATTGCCAACCAAGGGCCGCGCGGCGCCGAAGCCATCCAGCCCTACAGCTACGCTGGCACCATGGGACTGGTGCAGGGCGAAGCGATGGCGGCACGCTTTTTCAACCGGCTGGGCGCTGCGCAACTGGACCGCACCATCTGTTCGGCCGCCGGCGCAGAGGCGCTGGTTCAAACTCTGGGCGCGAAAGTCGGAATGCGGGTGGAGTATTTCTCCGAATCCAGACTGATCCTGATCTGGGGCAGCAACTCGATTGGCAGCAACCTGCATTTCTGGCGCTACGCCCAGGAGGCCAAACGCCAGGGCGCCAAATTGATCTGCATTGACCCGCGCAAATCCGAGACCGCTGAAAAATGCCATGAGCACATCGCGCTGCTGCCGGGAACCGACGCGGCGCTGGCCCTGGCTTTGATGCACGAGTTGATTGCAAACAACTGGCTGGATCACGACTACCTTCGTGACCACACACTGGGCTGGGACCTGCTGCGGGAACGCGCCCAGCAATGGCCGCCCGCTCGCGCAGCCACTGTCTGCGGCATCACTGAAGCCCAGATCAAATCCCTGGCCGCAGACTACGGAAGATGTTTCACCAATGGCGAGCCGGCCGCCATCCGCATGAACTATGGCCTGCAACGCGTGCGCGGGGGCGGCAACGCGGTGCGTGCCATTGCCTGCCTGCCGGCGCTCACGGGCGCCTGGCGGCACCGCGCGGGGGGCGTCCTGTTGTCCAGCTCAGGCGAATTTGCGTACGACAAACCGGCGCTGCAACGCCCTGATTTGCTGGCTGGCAAAGCGCCCAGAACCATCAACATGAGCACCATTGGCAACGATCTGCTGAGGCCGGCCTCCGCCGAATTCGGCCCGCAGATCGAAGCGCTCATTGTTTACAACAGCAACCCGGTGGCCGTGGCACCCGATTCAGGGCGAGTGGTTCTGGGTTTTGGCCGGGAAGACCTGTTCACTGTCGTGCTCGAACATTTCCAGACCGACACCGCCGATTACGCCGACTACCTGCTTCCCGCCACGACGCAGCTGGAGCATTGGGACATCCACATGGCCTACGGGCACACCGACGTGTTGCTCAACCGGCCCGCCATTGCGCCGATGGGCGAAGCCCTGCCCAACACCCAGATATTCCGCGAATTGGCGGCGCGCATGGGTTTCGCCGAGACCTGTTTTGCGGATACCGACGAAACACTGTGCCGCCAGGCTTACAGCACCAAAGTTGACTTCGACCAACTTTTGGCAACCGGCTTTGTGTCGCTGAACCTTGCGGACGCCCCGTTTGCGAACGGCAATTTCCCCACAGTGTCAGGCCGATGCGAGTTTTTCAGCGCCCGCCTGGCCGAACAAGGCATGGACGGCCTGCCCAATCACCTTGACAACTACGAAGCAGTTGGCACGTCCACCGAATTCCCGCTGGCCATGATTTCGCCGCCCGCGCGCAATTTCCTGAACTCCAGCTTTGTCAATGTGAAAAGCCTGCGCGCGATTGAGGTCGAACCCATCCTCGAGATGCATGAGTCCGACGCCACGCCGCGCGGCATTGAATCGGGCTCGGTGGTGAGGGTATTCAACCAGCGCGGCAGTTACCGCTGCAAGGTTCGCGTGAGTCCGAGAGCGCGGCCAGGCGTCGTCAACGGCCTGGGCGTCTGGTGGCGCAAATTCGGACTCGACGGACACAACGTCAACCAACTCACCAGCCAGCGGCTCACCGACATGGGCCGCGCACCGACTTTTTACGACTGCCTGGTGCAGGTGGAGCCATCGTGAAATGGCCCGATTGAGACGCACCGGATAATCCAGCCCAGCATGTCTGACACCGCCACCCAGCCGCCGCTTAGCATCCTGCATCTGGAAGACTCCATACTGGACCACCAGCTCGCTGAGCGGGCCCTGGCCAAAGCGGGTCTGGTTTGTTCGGTCAGGCGGGTCGACTCCCTCGCCGGGTTCGAACAGCAGCTGCGGCGCGGATCCACCGACGTCATTCTTGCCGACTACAACCTCCAGGGATTCACGGCGCTGGATGCCTGGGCAAGCCTGCAGCGCCAGACTGTCAAACCGCCCTTTGTATTGCTGTCGGGCGCCATTGGCGAACGCGCTGCCGTCGAAGCGATCAAACTCGGCGTCAGTGATTACCTGTCCAAAAATGACCTGGCGCGACTGGGCCCCGTGATCCAGCGTGCCATCGAGGTGCACCAAACCCTGCTGGACAAACAACGCGCCGACGCCGAGTTGGCCGCGTCCGAAAAACGCCTCGCCGAATTCGCCGCCCAATTGCAACGCGCCATCGAAAAAGAGCGTGCTGCCATTGCGCGTGAGATTCACGACGAGATCGGCGGCGCGTTGGCTGCCATCGGATTTGACCTGGCCTGGATCACGCGCAACAACCAGGATGCGCCCACGCTGGAACACGCGCGCCAGGCCGGCGGAATGGTGCAACAGGCCTTGTCCGCCAGCCAGGCCATCATGATGAATTTGCGCCCAGCGATCCTCGACCAGGGCCTGGTGGCGGCGCTGGAATGGTTGTGCGCAGGGTTTGAGAAACGCAATGGCATCCCGACCGTGTTGTCCAGCGCCAGTTACGCCAGCCTGGCGTCGCCAGGGTTTGCGCGCGGCATTGAGTTGACCGCCTATCGCACAGCGCAGGAAGCGCTCACCAACATCGCCAAGCATGCCGCATGCAGCCGGGTGAAGGTCGATCTCTCGGACGCGGGCGGTGTATTGACGCTGGAAGTGGCCGACAACGGTTGCGGCATTGCCGGCGCCGCTTTGGCAAAACCCAAATCATTTGGTCTCAAGGGATTGAGCGAACGCGCCCGCACCGTCGGTGGCTGGCTTGACATCAGCTCGGGCAGTGGCGGCACCTCCATCATCCTTTCGATTCCGCTGGATGCGCTGGACTCCACGCTGCTGGACTCCCAGTTTGCCCCGGCAGAAGGGGTCGCCCCATGATCCGCGTGATCCTGTGCGACGACCACGCCATGTTGCGCCGCGGCATCCGCGACACCCTGAGTGAGGCGGTCGATATCAAGGTGGTGGCCGAATCGGGCAGTTATTCCGAGGTCCGTGAAGCCCTTCGAAACCATCCCTGTGACGTGTTGCTGCTGGACCTGAACCTGACCGGGCGCGGCGGCCTAGAGGTGCTTGCCAGCGTGCGCGAATCCCATCCGGACGTGAAAACCCTCATCGTCTCGATGTTCCCTGAGGACCAGTACGCGATTCGCTGCCTGCGCGCCGGCGCCCAGGGCTACCTGAACAAAGGCGGCGACCCGGCCGATCTGGCCCGAGCGGTGCGCACCGTGATGCAGGGGCGCAAATACGTCACGCCGGAAGTCGCGCAGATGCTGGTGGACAGCCTCAATGCGCCAGCAGACGCCACCCTGCACGACGCCTTGAGCGAACGCGAGATGCAAACGCTGATCAAGATCGGTTCGGGCAAACGCCTGGCCGACATCGCCCAGGAACTGATGCTCAGCCCGAAAACGGTGAGTGTCTACCGCTCCCGATTGCTGGAAAAACTCAAACTCGCCAACAACGCCGAACTGACGGTCTACGCCATCCGCAACGGGCTGGTTTGATTCAGGTTTTCGACAGGCTGGCCACGCGTTCGGCGGCGGTCACCACATCGGTGAGCCTGACGCCGAATTTGCCATTCATCACCACGATTTCACCGCGGGCGATCAGGTGGCCGTTGACCAACAGGTCAACCAGTTCACCGGCTACGGTGCCCAGTTCCACCACCGAGCCGGCGCCAAGTTGCAGGATTTGCCGGATCGACATTTTGGCGCGGCCCAGCTCCACCGCGAGGTGCACGGGAATATCCAGCACCCGCGTGAGATCCGCAGGCGCGCCCGGGCGATCCGCACGCAGGTCGCGTTCGGGTGTGATGTCCGGCTCCGCGCTCACGCTGCGCCTCCATCAACATCATCAGTCAGGGCGCGCTCAATCTGGATCGCCTGGCGACCGGATTGCGACTTGAGCCGGCCTTCAAACAGGGGGAAACCTTCTGGCGTGGTCAGCAACTGAGGCTCTTCGCCCAGAGCGATGAAATCTCCGGCTCGCAGGGCCAGCAGATCGGCCAGGCGGGTCTCCACTGGCACACACCGGGCCAGCAAAGGCACTCTCAATGCGGGCACTTCACGCTTGAGCAAAGGCAACCAGCGGCGATCCACATGGACAAAATCGCCCCATGACGGCGCCAGCGTCACGTCGCGGATGGGTGCCAGGCTCGCCAGCGGCAGGCACACCGACAACGAGCCCACCGCTTCACCCACCAGAACTTGAAAAACGCTCAGGTGAACGCGGTCCAGCGCCGTGGCAATGTTGGCCGCGCGCGCTTGGGTTTCCAGCCGTTCGAGTTCAAAATTCAAACCGGCCACGCCATGCCAGGCCTGCGAGCAGCTCGCCATCAGCGCCCCCATCAGCCGCTGCACGGCACGCTGGCCGATCGAGACAAAACTGCGCGCGTCGGGCGGGCCCTGCGCTTTGCCGCTGCCGCCGTACAACAGATCCACCAGCACATCGGCCAGTGCCAGGTCACACACCAACAAGCCCTGCCCGGCCAGCGGCCGGAGGTTGACAACAGCGCAACCCGAGGGAACCGGCGTTTCCAGCAGAAAATCGGCGTAGCGCTTTGAAGCGGCTGACTGCAGCGAGACTTCCAAAGCCCGGCCGAACAGCAGCGGCAGAGCGCTTTGCAGGCCCCGCAACAACCGCTGGTTGACAACCTCCAGCGCCGGCGCCGGCCCGCGCGTGAGGTGCGGCAGACTTTGCCAGTCAAAAGGAAACGGCCCATCCGCTTCTTCGGCAGCGCCGCCAAACGCGTTGGTGGCGGCTCCCGGCGCGCCATCGGCCTGGCTCACGCCGCCCAAGCCTTCGAACAAGGCGTCGATCTCGGCTTTGGACAGCAGGTCTTTCCGCTCCGTGGCGAGCGGCTCCCTGGGGTTGGCGGCGTCGGTCATGGCCGCTGCTCCTGATCCATCTTGTCCAGGATGCGCTGGGCCAGCGCCGGATCGGCGCTGTCAATCGACTCCAGCACCGACGCTTCGATGTGGGCTCCCATGCCGCTGATCAACATGGCCGCGCGGCGCGCGCCGCTTTGCGCGCTGCGGCGACGCGCCTCGCGCTCATCGAGCAGGCTCTCCAGCATCTCGTCCAGCGTGTCCAGGGCAGCCGGGTTGATGACCTGCGTGCGCGCGATGCGCTGCACGATGTCGGTTCGTTGCCGTGGCGGAATGTTTTGCAGAACGCGGGTGGCAACGTCCAGATCCAGCAAGGTGAGGATCGCGGCGGCGATTTGCGGGTGCTCGGCGACCAGCATTTGCACGATGGTGGCCAGCTCGGCGCGTTTGAGCCGCTCCAGCCCGGCGCCGTGCACCGGTGGCTCGAAAGGCGCCGACGGTACAAACAGGGTTGAATCCCCTTCACCGAATGCCGGCGTTTCAGACGCTGGCGCATTCAGGCCAAAGGCCTGGTTCAACATCGCCCTCACGTACCGGCTGGAGTCCGCCACCAGGCGGCTTTGCCGCTCGGAGGAATCTTCAAATTCGTCGAAGTTCACATCCAGGTCCAGCGGGCTGGGCGCGGGCGGCTTGGGCCGTTGCGCCACCTCGGCAATCGCCACTTTCAGTTGATGCGCCTGCTCCGGCGGCAACTGCCCAAATATCGACGCGGCCTCCTCCTTGCCCAGCAAAAGCATCAAGGCAGCGGCGTTGTGCAGCGTGTCAAAGGGGGTCATCGGGCGTTCGGCATGCGGGGCGTCAATGCAGCACTTTGGGGTTCAGGCGGGCCAATGGATGGGCCAGGGCGTCGCCGGCCGCGGCCAGCAGGCCAGCTTCAACCAGGCAGCGGATCTGCGCGTCAACACCCAGAATGCGCTGCAGGATGCGTTGTTTCTCCTGGCGCTCCAGCGGCAAAAGCGCGGCCTCCTGGCCACCCGGTTGCGTCTGCCGCTTGAGGCTCTGGATCAGCGCCGCGCAGTCGATTTCAATCTGCGCCACGCCGTGCCAGTCGCCCGCATGGGCGGCGGCCAGCATGCGCCGGCTGCCGTCTTCAATCGCCTTGAAGCGGTCAATCAACGGCGTCTGCATGGCGGCTGGGTGAGCGAAGTACGTTTCATGGACAGGAAGCATACTGTTTGCGCAGAGCGCCAATGGCATGAGTTGCCCGCAAAACACCCGTCAATTCCGCTGGCCGGTGTAACAGCCGCTGGCCCTCGCGCCCCGCAGAGGCTGTAGGAATTTGCCTGACAGGCCTTACAGCCGGTTTCCGAGCCGCCAGCGCCATGCCGGTGCGCAAAATCTGACGCATCGGCATTCCTTCAAACCCCAGTGCCACTGCCACGGACCCTCGAGGAGAACACCCTGAAAAACGAACAACTGCTGGCCGAAATCCGCGAAGCCAACCTCACCTACCTGATGCTGGCGCAAAACCTGATCCGCGCCGACCGTGCTGAGGCCCTGTACCGGCTTGGGCTGTCGGAAGACGCGGCCGACCTGGTCGTCAACCTCTCCCCCTCGCAGGTGCTCAAGGTGGCGCAAGGCAACATGCTGCTGTGCCGCATGCGCGTGGACGACGACCTGGTCTGGAGCCTGCTCACCAACCACGGCCTCAGCGGGCAAGCGAACAAGGCCGGGAACGAAGGCGCCAACAAGCTGCATGCCAGCATCCTGATGGCCAGCCGTTACGCTGAAGCCCTCTGATCCTCCGCTCATCCTTCTCTCATCCTTCCATAACCCAACCCGGTACCCATGGTGGCGAACAAAAGTGTATTGTCTGATTCACGCCAGGTGGCGCGCGCGGTGGCGTTGATCCAGCTCGGCGCGCGCCTGCAGGTGCTGGAATCTGAAACCGACCTGTCTTACGAGCGCCTTTTGCGCCTGTACAAGGAAGTGGCCGGGCACTCGCCAGCCAAAGGCCAATTGCCGTTTTCGATCGACTGGTTTCTCTCCTGGCAACCCAACATCCATGCCTCGCTGTTTCTGGCGATTCACGAATACCTGGGCAAGGCCAGCGCGCTGGAGGACATCGACCTCATCATGAAAGCCTTCAAGCTCTACGCCGAACAGGTGGAAACGTGCGGCGTGGCGCCCTTGTTGTCGATCACACGCGCCTGGCGCCTGGTGCAGTTCATCGATACCCAGCGGCTGGCGACAACCGAGTGCTCACGGTGCGGCGGCCACTTCGTCACCGAGCCGCACACCCACGCCAGCACCTATGTTTGCGGGCTGTGCATGCCACCCGCGCGCGCCGGCAAAAGCGCTGTTGCGGGCGGGATTGCGCTGCACTGAAAGGGCGCCAGCGGCGTCGGCCTCATTGGGGCCGGCCTTGCGGCAAGGGAATATATTCCTGGTCGCCCGGCACCTGCCCGAAACGCTGCGCCTGCCAGTCTTCCTGGGCCTGAACGATCCGCTCTTTGCGGCTGGCAACAAAATTCCAGACCATGAAGCGGCGCCCCAGCGGCGCGCCGCCCACCAGTACCAGACGGGTGTCGCGCACCGCATGCGCCACAGGCGCGCTTGAGTCTTCCAGCACGGCCAGGCGCTGCGCCGCAACGGTGGCGCCGTCGAGTGAAAAACCGTGGTTGACGCTGTAAACCGCGCGCTCCTGGGCCGCTGCGGGTATCGCCAGCCGGGCGCCAGCCTGCAACTGGATGTCCAGGTACAGCGTGGGTGACAGCGTATGCACCGGCGAGGTGGCGCCAAAGGCGCTGCCGATCAACACGCGAACCCGGGCGCCGGGCAGTGTGACTTCCGGAATGAAAGCGGCCGGGGTGTGGTCAAACGAGGGCGCGTCCTCCTCGTGCGCAAGCGGCAAGGCGGCCCACAGTTGCACGCCGTGGCTGGTGCGGACACGGCCGCGCAGGTCGTCAGGCGTGCGCTCCGAATGCACGATTCCGCGCCCGGCGGTCATCCAGTTGATGGCGCCCGGCTCGATGCGCTGCACCACGCCGGTGGAGTCGCGGTGCATCATGGCGCCCTCAAACAGGTAGGTCACCGTGGCCAAGCCGATGTGCGGGTGGGGCCGCACGTCGTGGTCGTCGCCGGGGCTGGCCGTGACCGGCCCAAAATGGTCGAAAAACAAAAACGGCCCCACCGCCTGGCGCTGGGCCGCCGGCAGCACCCGGCGCACGGTAAAACCACCGCCGAGGTCGTGGGCGCGCGGCGCGATGAGCACGGGTGCAGTCATGGGTGGTGTCCTCCTGGCTTGTTTATACGCCCGATTCGGTTAGAGTGGCAGCCACCTGCCCTATCGCCGCTGCAAGAAGCCGCGGCAAGAGCCCGCCATGTACGAGCCCCGAACCCACAAACCCTTGCGATCCGCCGCGTTTGCCTCGCGCCTGGCGGCGCATCTGGCCGCCGCTCTGGGTTTGCTGGTGTTCTCGCTGGCCTTGGGGATGTGGGGTTACATGCATTTTGAGGACTTGCAGGTGGTCGATGCGTTTCTCAATGCGGCCATGCTGCTGGGCGGCATGGGGCCCGTCAACGAGCTGGCGACGGATGCGGGAAAACTGTTTGCCGGTTGTTACGCCCTGTACGCCGGGCTGGTGTTCATCATCAGCACTGCCCTGATCGTGACCCCGATCGCCCACCGGGTGCTGCACAAATTCCATTGGGACTCGGAACTCTGAAAGCCGCAAGTTGAAGGCGCTTTTTCTATCCTTGTTGCTGGTGGCGGGATTCTGGGCGCCGGCAGCCTGCGCCCAGGGCAGCAGCGCCAGCGAAGGTTTGACGGAAACCCTGCACCGGGTGCGCCTCGCCCGCGGTGTTGACCTGAACCTGCTGGTGAGCCAGCGCACGGGCACGCGGCCAGGCATTGCCGTGTTGCTCTTTGCCGGGTACCCCGGCATTCTCAAGCTGCGAGAGGAAAACGGCGCCGTGGTCAGCAACATGGGTGGCAACTTTTTGATCCGCGCGCGGCGCCACCTGAACAGCGACCAAGTTTTCACGGTTGCCGTTGATTGCCCCGGCGACGAGCAGAACCGCTGCCACGACGCCTACCGCAGCTCGGCGCGACATGTGGCTGACATCGCCGAGGCGGTGGGCGCCGTGAAGGCCCACTTCGCGGCGCGCCAGGTATACATGGCTGGCACGAGCTACGGCACGGTCTCGACGTCGTTCCTGGCGCGCGGGCTTGGCGGGCAGGTGGACGGCGCCATCCACACCGCCACCATGACCGATGCGCCCCGGCGCGCCAGCCACGGCCAGGCGATGGGCGCATTTGACTGGTCAGCCGCCACAATGCCGCAACTTTTCATCCACCACAAGGACGACCCGTGTTGGGTCACGCGCCATGCGGCGGTGGTGGCGCGGCGCAAAGACGTGCCGCTGATCACCGTGCTGGGCGCCGTCGAGCCGCAGGGCGAGCCGTGCGAGGCCCGCACGCAGCACGGGTTTGTGGGGCGCGAACGCACCGTGATGCGGGCGCTGCACGACTGGGTGACCGAGCGCAAACTGCCGCTCACGGTTGGCGAGCCGGACAATTGACGCGCGGTGTCCACCTGGATGCCTTGCATCAGTCGCTGGCAATTGCTATTATAATTATAGCGAACTAACGCCGTTATTCGTGACTTAAGGGCACAAAAACCTTAGTTTTTGGAAATTTCGTGAATTGGACGTCAATAATTAACACCCATGTTAATTATTGACGGCAATAGGCTTTACCAGTTCACTTCCCGGTCCGGCGTCGAGCCAATCCTGTGAATCGACACGTCCGCGCCCTCGAACTCCTCCTCCGGCGACATCCGCAGTCCCATGGTGGCTTTGAGCAGGCCGTAAACCACCAGCCCGCCAATCAGCGCCCAGGCCACGCCCATGGCCGTGCCTATAAGCTGCGCGCCGAAGCTCACACCGCCCAGCCCACCGAGCGCCTTGCTGCCAAAAATGCCGGCCGCGATGCCGCCCCAGGCGCCACACAGGCCGTGCAGCGGCCACACGCCCAACACGTCGTCGATCTTCCATTTGTTTTGTGTGAGCGTGAACATCACCACGAAGATGGCGCCGGCCACGCCGCCCACCACTAAAGCGCCCAGCGGATGCATCAAGTCGGAGCCGGCGCACACCGCCACCAGGCCCGCCAGCGGGCCGTTGTGGATGAAGCCGGGGTCGTTTTTGCCCAGCAGCAGCGCCACGATGGTGCCGCCGACCATCGCCATCAGTGAATTCACCGCGACGAGGCCGGAGATTTTGTCGATGGTCTGCGCGCTCATCACGTTGAAGCCAAACCAGCCGACCGTAAGCACCCAGGCGCCCAGCGCCAGGAAGGGGATGTTGGAAGGCGGGTGCGCGCTGATCGAGCCGTCCTTGCGGTAGCGGTTGTAACGCGCGCCCAGCAAAATCACCGCCGGCAGAGCCATCCAGCCACCCACCGTGTGAACCACCACGGAGCCGGCGAAGTCGTGGAACTCCTCGCCGGTGGCGGCCTTGATCCAGGCCTGCACGCCAAACTTCTGGTTCCAGGCGATGCCTTCAAAAACCGGGTAAATGAAGCCAACGATCACTGCCGTGGCGATCAGTTGCGGCCAGAATTTCGCGCGCTCGGCAATGCCGCCCGAGATGATGGCCGGCACGGCGGCGGCGAAGGTCAGCAGAAAGAAAAACTTGACCAAGTCTTAGCCGTTTTTGGCGGACAGGGTTTCCGCGCTGACGAAGAAACTGGTGCCGTAAGCGACGCTGTAACCGACCAAAAAGTAGGCCACGGTGGACACCGAAAAATCCACCAATATCTTGACCAAGGCATTGACCTGGTTCTTCTTGCGCACCGTGCCCAGCTCCAGAAAGGCAAACCCGGCATGCATGGCCAGCACCATGATTGCGCCCAACAAGATGAACAGGGCATCAGAGCCCTGTTTTAGTGCTTCCATACGAACCTCTTGAGTTGAATTGCAGAATTTATGCTTTTAGATGGTGCGCTTTTTTGACTAATTCGCGCAACGCACCAAAAGTAAGCAAAAACTGGGCCAGTTTGGGGTGTTGCGACAAAGCGTTGGCAAAGCGTCGGCAAAAATCCCGCAAACTTACTTCGCTCGTTCCAGGTAACTTTGAAAAACACCCACGTGCACAAAAGCCGCGTCGGCACCGTTGGGCCACAATTGGGCGGCGCTGAAACGCACGTCGTAAGTCGGCTCGTCTTCGGCCTTCACACCGTGGGCGTGGGCGTCAGGGAACGGGTAAGCCGGCGACTCGCCCACCACCACGCCGCTGTGGCCGCGAATATAGGCGGGCAGGCGGATGTGGCCGGGCACAAAATCGGCGCGCACCGTGACGCGGTCACCCACAGCGAAACGTTCGCGCCCGGGCCGGTTCGCGCGGCCCGGCGCGCTGGGCAAGGCCAGCGGGAACGCGCCCTGCGCGCGCTGCTCCAGCCCGGCGTGTGTCACGACGCCCTTTTCAACACACAGGGTCGCCAGGCTGGTCAGGGTGCGCTCGTAATACCCGGCCGAGACGTAGTGGCGCGGCTCCATGCGTTCGATGGCATGGCGGTATTCGTCCATGTTGAAGACGCCGTGTTTCACGGCCAGGGAATACATCGCGTTGACACGCCGCTCCCAGGCCGCGTGGAAGGCCTGCGCCTTGGGTGAATGGCGCACCGGGCCAAAGCCCTGTTTGCCGCCCAGATCGTGTATGCCGTCCATCGGTAAGCCTCTTTTCTATTGGCGCGCTCAATGGCCCATTCAAAGGCGCGCGACACCGATCATCGAATCCTGTGTGACGAGTTCCGCCAGTTTCTCCTCAGGCCAACCGGCCGTCTCGGGCGGTTGCAGCGGCAACACCATATAACGGGTGTCCGCAGTGGTGTCCCAGACGCGGATCTCCATCTGGGGCGGCAGATCAAGGCCCATCTCCTTGAGCACTGTGCGCGATTCACGCACTACCCGCGCGCGGTATTCCAGATCTTTGTACCAGTCAGGCGGCAGGCCAATGATGGTGAACGCGGTGCAGGAGCACAGGGTGCAGCAGATCACGTTGTGCACGACCGGTGTGTTCTCCAGCGCCACCAAGTGGCGGTGGTGTGGCGGCATCGCCAGCCCCAGCTCGGCGACGGCGCTTTTGCCATTGGCCAAGAGGCGCTGGCGAAAGGCGGCGTCGCTCCAGGCCTTGGCCACCACACGCGCGCCATTCTGCGGCAGCCACTGCTCCTCGATCAGGTGGTTCGCCTGCTCGATGAATTCATCGGGTTGCAGGCCCTTTTCGCGCAGCACGGCCTGAATGGCGTCGACGCGCTGCAGGATGGTCGCGGTGGGTTGCCGGGTGGCGTTTGGGACGGGGTGGGGCATGTTTGTCAATCCGGGCGTGCGCAGTTGCAGAGGTGTCAACGCGGCAGGGTTGACTCTGTTTTGGGCTCTTTGAGCGCACGGTCTTTGCGGCACGCGGCCAAAGGCCGCGATGCGCTGGAGATGATCTTGCTGACTTGAAAATCGTTTGCCGCCGCTTCCAGCCGGATGCAGGCACAGCCATAACCGTAATTTCCATTGGTGCGCACCCAGCGGTAGGGCGCAAACCGGGGCCAGTCGCCCTCGGCCTGGCGCCCGCCTTGCACACCAATGATCCATTCACCGTGCCGGTCGGTCAGCCAGGCGTTGGCCGGGGTCGGGTTTTCGAACCATCCGCAACGCAATGGCCCGGGCGCTGGCTGCGGCGCGGCGCTTGCCGCACGGATCCCAGCGCCCGCAAACAGCAGGGTTGCAAGCAGAAAAAGCAGCCAGCCGGGTTTCATTTCGGCAGTCCACGGCGAAAGCGGGCAAGGCGCAGGCGGGCAAGCGGCTTATCCGGTGGTGTAACTGATGGCTGCATAGTATTTTTTGGCATAGACAGCAATGATTTCGTCGCAATCATTGCCGTTGATGATTTTGCGGGCATTCTTCCAGTTCTCGGTGGTGGGGTTGAAGAAATCCGCGAATTTCTTGCCAGTGAAGGCACCGTCTTCCATGCCCTTGAACATGATTTTTGCGGCCAGCTGGGGCTGCATCACCTGGTCGGCTGCGGCGGCGTTTGAGGTGAGATCCACACCGAACACTTTGCCCATCTTCGCGTAGTTGCCGCGCCAGGTCAGTTGCACGTAGCCGCGCCCGTGGAAGATCACCCCATCGCCCATCTGCGCGCCCATGGAGCGCGCCAACGCCGCGCGCCGGGGTATGGCGCTGCCAGGGTCGTACATGCGAAAGAAGTAGTTCTTGCCGCCAAACTCGCGGATCGGCTGCAAAGTGAAACCGGTTTCATGGTGCGCCGTGCCCAACGCATAGGCCAGCCACCGGTCATCTTTTTTGGCGTGGGACTGCTCCCAGACATCCAAAATGAAAGACAGGCCATCGACCTGCCCTTTGCTCAATTTTCCGGTAAACAGGGTTTGCCGGGACTGATCGAAGAAAAACTTGCGATTGATTGCCATGGCGGTGCGCTCCTTGAAAATGAAAACCTGAAGGGACTTTTGGAACCTGTGAGACTTTTTTTCCAACGAATTTGCTTGTCAACCTGCCGCTGGCTGCAGGGCGCCGGCCGGCGTTGCCGCAGGGTTTTGCGGCTGCGGGCGTTTGAGCACCACGGTGCCCGCCATGCGGTCGTGAAAGGTCTGCCTTTTTGCAGACCTGATCTGTGTGAGAAAACCCAATCCGTACGATACGTAGGTGAGCAAACGGTACCCATACCATTTTGTCGCTACCGCAAAACTCAAGCGCCCTCCATGCATGTCGGTTCTGAAGATGCCCAAAGCCCGCATGCCCACGGTAGCCTGTTTTTTGGAGACGATCTGCAGCGTCTCGTACAACCAGGCGAACACCACCCACAGGCCCATGATGACGACCACGATCTCGTCACTGTAGGCGGATTCGTCTGGAAAACCCCTGACAATTTCAACCACCAGGATCGCAGCCAGAAACAGCGGCGAATAACACAACCAGTCGATCATGTAAGCGGCCATGCGCCGAAACGTACCGGCATAGGTGGTGTTGTGCACCACCACGGCATCACGCTGTTCTTCGGCCACCTTGGTTTCCAGCGCGCTGCGGCCGTCCAGCAGTTGAATGCCCCGCAGGATCGCCGGGTAACGCAGCTCGCGGTGCATCCACTTGCCCAGCCGCGTCACACCAAGGTAGGCCGCCAAAAAGAGCCCAAGGGGACCAAACTCCTTGAACACCGCGCCAAAGGAGTCGAGTCCTGATTCCAGCTGGCCTGCGACTTTTCCTGCGGCCGAGTCCGGGTTGTCCTTTGACACGGCCGCCTCCAGCTGCGTCACTTCAGGGGTTCCTTGCGCCATTTGTGAGGTGGTAGGCGCGGCGAGCTTTTCCTGAAGCTTGCGACCCACGTCCGTTCGCTGGCTGGTGTAGCTGGCAACGATCATCACAAAGACCAAGATAATCAGGCGGCCCCAGACTTGGTTCCAGCGGCGCAGCAGTTCACTTTCAGCCAAGGCGTGGTTGCGCACGGCCTGGCTTTCGTCGAGATACGCCGCCGCGATCGGGTAGTCGCCGTCGGCATTGGAATACCGCTGGGCCCAGCCACTGGACGGCGAGACCTTGGCGCGCCAGTCGATCGCCATCTGCAATTCCGGGTCTTGCAGCAAAGCCGCCGTCTTCATGAGCTTTTTTCTGGCTCGCACCACCAGCTCTTTGTATTGGTCGCGTGATTGGCGCTCGTCATCGACCCAGTTGCGCAAACTGTCCCATTGGCGGATCAGGCTTTCGTGCGAAATATCCACGCGTGGGTCATCGGGCTTGCCGTCGTCGGACTGGTGCACAAAGCTGCGGCCATCTTCTTCAAAACGTCGCACCACGGCCTGCACCGTGGCGCGGTCCGCGCCGGCCGCGGCCATCAACTCGCTGACCCGCGCCGGGCTGCGCACGCGGCGTTGGCTCAGGTCGGTGTCAGTCAGCCGCTTGAAGACGCGCGCGGTAGCGCCGGCGTCAAGCCCCCGCAACGCAGCCTCGGCATCTTGGGCCAGCGCGCGCTCAAGCCCGCCTGCGGCGTCAAAATGCTGCAGATCGATGGGCCCTATGCCACCCACAGCTTGCCATTTGTCCCAGGTTCGAAGCAGCGCATGTTGCAACACCGGAAGGCGGTCAAAGCGGTCGCCCAGCTCGTTGAGCACGTGGTCCAGGAGGCGCGGGGCAATGTGCGCGTCCAGCAGGAGCGCCGGGCATTCCACTGCGTCACGCAACTGGTCACGCGTCATGCGCGGCACCAGGTAACGCCCCCGGTTCAGGGCCTCTGGCAGGCCGTGAAACAGGTCGCAGTCGCCCAAAAAATCGGTGCGCATGGTCAGCGCCACGTAAATCGGCAACTGCCGTTGCACTGCCAGGGCAAGAAGCAGGTCGACAAAATCTGCCGCTTCGGCCTTGCGCCTGGCCCGCTCTTTGCGCCGCGCCTGATCAAGATTGCCCTGAGCCTCGTCTTCTTCATTGCCGCGAAAGGCAAAAATCTCTTCAAACTGATCCACCAACAGGAACAGGTTGGCGTTTTTTTCAAGCCGTGTTGTCAGAAACTCCAGCACTGCGCCGGTATGGCCTTCCCGAATGTCATGCTCCAGCAAGGCAGCGGCTTGCGGCGGCGCTTGTTCCCCCAGCGCCTGGTACAGGCCCCGGCAAAGGTTGCCCACAGGCGCGTCCCCGGGTTTGATCTGCAAGGTGCGCCAGATGTCGCGATCCTGCACCAAAAAACCTCCCATGAGGCTGGGCAGCAGACCGGCCCGGACCAAAGACGACTTGCCGCTTCCGGAACTTCCCACCACCCCCAGGAAACGGTGTTGGCGCAGGATTTCGAGCAGCTGGGCGGTCTGGTCTTCGCGACCGTAAAAGTACAAGCTGTCGGCTGCGAAAAACGGGCGCAATCCAACATACGGGTTGGCGCGCAGGTCTTCCCCGCTCATGGTTTGCCTCCCGTGCCAGGCGCAAACAGCGCGTCTACCCAGCTGCGGTCACAGTCGTTCAGGGCGCTGATGTCAAAACGCGAACTCACCATGTCAATGGTGTCAACGCCCGGCGCAGCGTGCGCTGAAAATTTGGCGACCAAGAGCGGCACACGGGATTTGACGGCGGATTTCAGCACCGCCAATTTGCGATTTTTCACCCAATTGCCGTCCACGCTGCCCGCGACGATGACATACAGGGACGATTTTTTGACAGTCTCGTCCAACTGCAAAAAGTCTGTGGCGGACGATGTGCTGCTGGTCCGGATTTCGGTGCTGATATCGCGGTCTTCCAGAAACGCCAAGAGATCGATCGCGCAGGCTTGGTCGCTCAGGTGTGAATCCACAAAGGCCTTGCGCCCGGCGCCGCTGGCCGTGCTCTGGGCAGGTGGCGCAAGGCGTGCGGCCTTCAACTCCTCGAGCTTGTTTTGCACTGCCTCGGCAATCCGGTTTTTGTCGGTGATGACAAGCTCGAAGCGTGCCTTGTTGCGCGGCAACTGCGCCAGCTCATTGACGCGCTGCGCGTATTTCTCATTGCCTATGCTTTCCTTGTCTTCGCCGGTGATGACAACCAATTGGGATTGGGCGATTTTGCAGGCGATTTCCAGCTGCGCCAGCGGGTAGGTACGCAGAGGCTGGCCATCGTCAACATCCAGGCGCCGCCCGGCGTTGGCGCCAAGCAGGTGCACGCACAGGTCGGCGCTGCGGATCAGGCTGTCCACCGCCAGGTCATGGGTCTGGTCGTCCAGGGCAGGCGCATCGACGACGCTCACCCCCTGCATGTCGCGCAGCGCTTTGGCGATCTGGCCATGCAGCTTTTCACGGTCCTGGTCGGGTGTTGCCATGAAGACGCGCAAGTTGCTGGCAGCGCTGGACACGGGCGCCGACACTGACGCCGGCGCAGGCGCGGGAATCGCCTGCGCGTCGGCGCCCGAACCGAACAACATGCCATCTTTGGATCGCAGGTACAACACCGGTGTCGCCCACTCTGGCTGTTTGCTTGAATACAGAACCATGCGCCCCCACGCCATCGCGGCATCCACCGGGATACCCTGCGCGATGCGTTCGTAGAAGGTCTGAGCGAAGAGAATCGCCGCCTGGTCGGAGATCGGAAACTGCATCGCCACAACAGCGGGAACACGTTCGCGGATCAACGCGGTTGCAACACCGGCAAACGGGTGCGCGCCACTTCGCACACCAGTGCTTGCGGTCTTGCAGGCATTGAGAAACACCAGGCGCAGCGGTTCGGTGGCCAACCACATGGCGAACTCGTCGCCAGAGACTGGGTCTGGGTCACCATTTTCAAGCTCCAGCAGCAGCGTTCCCCCGGCACCGGCGTCAAAGTCGCCATGCCCCATGAAGTGGATCACGTGGTAGTCGAAGGCAGCCAGTTGCCTTTGGATATCGGCTCGCACCGGTCGCACGAAATCAACCTGGACACCCGGCAGGCGCGCCCAGTTCTGCTCGATGCCGGCCCGTTCGCCTTGCAGGTTCAGTGTGGCGCTGCCCTTTGGGTTTGACATCAGGGCCAGGATGCGCAGCGGCGCGCGAAAGGGCCGCGGGTCGGTCGGCCTTGGGGCGTCCAGCGAGCGCACCACCGGCGTATCTGGAGAGACCACCAGGGGGCGTTGTCCTTTGCGGCACATGAGCTCCCACGGCAAACTGGCCACCTGGGCCATGCCCGGAGCCTGCAAGTCCATCGACAGGCGGATGCGCACCCCCGTATCCGGGCTGTGCTGGGCCATGCTTTCGGTCGCCACCAGCACCACCTTGGCATCATCCTGAAACAGCGCCTCGAACAGCTCGACACCAAAATCAGTTGCAGTGCGGGTGTTTGCGGCTTTGAACACGCCCGAGCTGGTCAAGGCAAGCGGGGCCGAGCCGATGTCGCGCGCGGTTTGGTCAACGCCGAAAACCACGCCCTGCAGATCGCCCAAGGTGAAAGGCAGTTTGAGCGTCGAACTGCCCTGGCCGCCCTGCTCCGAGGCGACCCGGAC
>JANNEZ010000250.1:0-6654 GCA_031379255.1 Rhodoferax sp.
CTTTCACCACTTTTTTCGGGGCACACCATGCGCACCCTCTTCAGCCGCCTCGCCGTTCTGGCCGGTTTCCTCTTCCTGTGCTTCAACCTGCACGGCACCGCGCTGGCACAGGACAAAGTGGTCTACCACTTCGACGACGCCGCCACCCAGGCGACCAAGGGCCTGCGCAACATCCGCAACCACCTGGACGTCGCGCCCGACACCAAGATTGCCGTGGTCACCCATGCGCAGGGCGTGGATTTCCTCTTTGAAGGCGCGAAAGACCCGAAGAACCCGAATGTTGATTACGGCTCGCTGGTGAGCGCCCTGAAAGCCCGTGGCGTGACGTTTGAAGTGTGTGAAATCACGCTGAAAAACCGCGACCTGAAAAAATCGCAATTCAGCCTGGACGCCGCCTTCACACCCTCGGGCGTGGCGCGCATCGGGCAGTTGCAAAGCCGCGAGCGATACGCCTACATCAAGCCCTGAGCGTCAAACCGTCAGAGCGCTGGCCGGCTCAGGTCAACACTGCGCTCATTTCGGCAAAACTGGTGGCCATGCCGGTATTTGGCAGTTGCCGGCCGATCTGCCGCTCAATCTGGGTCCTCGAGATCACGCCGCGGATGCGTTGGGGCGCCGCAGCGCTGGCCGACTCGATCACCAGCATGTGGGCCCGGCCGTTGCGCGCCAGGGCCGCAATCACCTGCTCCACATTGGCGCGGCCCAAGGCGGCAAAGTCAATCGCGTCCATGTCGGGCAAGGCGGTCATCACATCGGCCACCGTGAGGTCTTCAAATTTCACCAAACGCTGGCCCACCAGCCGCAGCGGTTTTTCACCCTGCACGTCGGCCGCAGTGACGATGCCGTCCACGCCCGGCATCTGCGTCACCACAAAGAGCAGCCGCACGCCCTGGTGGATCATCGTAAGTTCGGCCAGACCGAGGGCCGTGTCGGGCTGCACCGTGGCGGCGCGCACCTGGGCAAGGTCTGTCATTACCGCCCGCCCGGGGGATTCGAGCGTGACGCGCTCCTGCTGCGGCGGCTGCGCCTGGGCGATGGATGTCCCGGCGGACAAGCGAAAAGTGGGCAAACTGCTGTTGGGCATGGGTCACCTCCTGAAAGCTGTGGCCATTGTGCGCTTTTGGCGCAATTTTTCAATGCGGCGTGTTTTCGCCGCGAAGGTCTGGCCGCAACCCGCCGCGCCGCCTGGCCTCAACCCTTCACGAATTGCCGGGCGGTGTGGATCCGCTGGTCCAGATAGGCGCCGTAAAAATCTTCCGAACCGATGCCCACCAGACGCTCAGCCACCTCGGCGCCATTGCGGCCATAAAAAATCAGGGTCGGGGCAATGGTGACCTTGAGCTCGGTGATCAAGTCCTCATGGGTTTTGCTGACGCCCCGGACGTCTTTGACCTGCTCCTTGTGTTGCATGTTGATCTGCACCACGCGCAGGCCCTGTTCGCGCACCAGCGGGGCGAGGTAGTTTTCACGGGCGATTTTGCAAAAAGGGCAGCCGTCCAGGCTGATCATCACAACCAGCGGCTCGCGCGCCCTGATCGCGATGGCCAGCTCGTCCTGCAGGGAAGACGGCACCGGGAAACTGGCCCAGGCGGCACGCGCCGTTGACGTCGAAACGACCCAAGCCGCCACCAGCGCGCCTGCCGCTTGCCGACGGTCAAGCCCGGTGGCGCGCCACATGGTCAATCGGCCTCGCGCTCCATCAACAAATAGGTGTTGTAGGCATTCACGCGGTTGAGCACTCCGAAGAGCGGCACCTTCTCAAACGCCGACCAATCGGTGATTTTGTAGGCCTCATCGAACGGATCCATGTTTTTGGCGGCTTTGCCCATGCTCTGGCGCAGGTGGGCGAGGTAGGCGCGGGTGAGTTCCATGTCGGCCACGGCCTGTGTGCTGGCTGCGCCGTGGCCAGGCACGACAACTTTGGGTTGCAGCGCCAGCATGTCGCCCAGTGCCTTCACCCAGCGCCCGCTGTCGGCCTGGCCGACAAAAGGAATGCGCCCGCGAAACACCAGATCACCTGCGAACAAAACGCCTTCGTCCGGCAGGTAAATCGCCAGGTCCTCGGGCGTGTGTGAGGGGCCCATGGGCGTGATCTGGAGGCGCGTGCCGCCCAGGCTCAGCTCGCGCGGGCCAGCGAGCCAGTCGTCGGCCGGCACCACACGCGTCTGCGCGTCGATCCAGGGCGCGATTTCCTGACGCGACGTGTCAAGCCGGTTGGCGGCCAGGTCCGAGCCCACGTAGTCGCGCCCTTTCACATGCGCGAGGATTCGCGCCCCGGCCGCCTGGAACACCTGCAGGCCGTAAATGTGGTCGGCGTGGTAGTGCGTGACGATCACGTGCGTCACCGGCAACGGCGTGATTTTCTTGATCTCGGCCAGCAGCTTGGTCGCCAAAACCGGCGAACCCAAAGCGTCGATCACCACCACACCGGCGGGTGTGATGACAAAACCGGCGTTGGAGATGAAGTTCTGGTTCTGTGGCGAACCCTGGGCCGAAAGGCCCTGCACGATCCAGGCTGACTTCGAGACCTGGCGCGGTTGCAGCAATGGACCGTCAGGACCGAAGGAGTTGGCGCAGGCCACAAGCCAAAACGCGAACAAAGTCGCCAACAGAAATCGAATTAGGCGACGGAACATGTCGATTGAGAATTAATTGGGGTCAGATTCCAATTAAGTATGCATTCGTCGCATAGTTAATTGGAATCTGACCCCCATTGTTTCAGGCCAGTGAATCGGCCCAGATGTTTTGCGCCCAGCCAAACGCATAGGCGCCTTCGAGCGGGCTGGCCGCTGCGGAAACCCCGCCCGCTCCGGCCACCACTGTCATGGTTTTGCCGGTTGCGTTGTAGGCATGCACGCTGGACACGTGCACCACTTCGTCGGCGCTGACGAAGCTGTAGCAGGTGTTGTTGTAGATCGGGTTCTGGTTTGGCGTCTGGCCGCCGAGCAGGGCGACGACTGCCGCCGCGCAGGTCTTGGCATGCTGGTTCGCCATGTGCCCGCTCTTGGGCATGAGCGCCGCAGTCTGGATCGCGTCGCCGAGCACGTGCACGTTTTTCGCGGCTTTGGATTCGAAGGTCAGAAAATCGACTTCACACCAGCGCCGGTTGGCTGTGGCCAAACCGGATTTGACGGCGATTTCGCCCGCGCGCATGGCCGGCAGCACATTCAGCACGTCGGCTTTCTGGTCGTTGTTGAACTCAAATTTCAGCGTGTTGGCGGCGGCGTCGACATCGACCACGGCGTGTTTGTTGCGGTACTCGATGATGCCGGCGTAACGGTCCGCCCAAGCCTTCTTGAACAACGGGCCTTTGGAGGTGACGTCGTCGTTGGCGTCCAGAACCAGCACTTTGCTGCGCGGCTTGGCGGCCTTGAAATAACTGGCAATCTGGCAGGCGCGCTCGTAAGGGCCGGGCGGGCAGCGGTAAGGCGCCAGCGGGATCGTCAACGCGTAAACACCGCCATCGGGCATGGCCTCAAGCTGCCGTCGCAAGGCAAGGGTTTGCGAACCGGCTTTCCAAGCGTGAAGAATTTTGTCTTGCGCGCCGGGACGGTTCATGCCGGGCAAACTTTCCCAGATGAAGTCAACACCGGGTGAGACGATCAATCGGTCATAGGGCAACTCGCTGCCACCGGCGAGTTTCACCGTGCGTTTGTCGACGTCGATGGCCGTGACCATGTCGCGCAGCAGGTTCACGCCGTGGCGGCGCGCGAGGTTGTCGTAAGGTGTGGTGATGTCGGCCATGGTCTTGCTGCCGCCCAGCACGAGGTTGGAAATCGGGCAACTGATGAATGCCGCATTGGGCTCCACCAGAGTGACGTTGATGCCGTAATCCGACCACATGCGGATGTATTTGGCCGCCGTGGCGCCGCCGTACCCGCCGCCAATAACAACCACTTTGGGGCCGCTGCCGCCGCTTGCGCAGCCCGCCATCAGGCCCAGCGTGCCCGCCGCGCCCACCAGGCTGGCCGAGGTTTTGAGCATTGAACGGCGATTGAGTGTGTGTGTCATGGCGTTCCCCTTATTTTTTCTGCGCAGCAAAATAACCGGCAATGGCCTCGATCTGCGCCTCGCTGTAACCCTTCGCGAGTTGGTGCATGATGGTTGCGGGGCGCGCGCCGGATTTGAAGTCTGCCATCGCCTTGACCAAGCCTGCTTTGTCGTACCCAGCCAGGGCCACCATGCCAGGAGCGGCGGCGCCGTTGGTGCCATGACAGTTGGCACAGGTGGCGGCCATGCTGCGGGCTTCCAGTGCAGCGGACTGCGCAAAAGCGCCGTCGCTGAAAACCGCCAGCGCGAGCGGCAACACAAGTTTGAGGATGGGATGGGTCACGGTTGCTCCTTCTTCGTTCGCAAAGTCAATGTTGAAAACTGTATTTGTTAAAACTTATATAAGTAAATAGTAATACGTGTACCGGTGTGCTTTGGTCCGGACAAACCCGGGGTTCACCGGTCGGCTTCAAATCGAATAGTGTTCACCTTCTATGGCGATCTGCATACACACCGCGCGGCACATTTTGGCGGCCCGCTGGTCCACGATACGGTAGAAAATCTGCACACCGTCGCGCCGTTTGTCCAGCACGCCGGCCTGGTAGAGCGTATTGAGGTGCTGCGACATATTGGGTTGCGTGGTGTTGATTTCACCCAGCAACTGGCCCACGTTTTTTTCTGAATTGCACAGGCTGCTGATGATTTTGAGGCGCATCGGCGCTGCCATCAGCTTGAAGAGGTCAGCGGCCTGCTCGAACACCTGATCGGGCTCGAGCGCGGTGTCTTTTGCGGTGGACGGGAAAGGATTCGCCATGGTGGCGTGATATTACCGCTCCTGCTTCGGGCCTGCTGCCCGCAGGGTCCGGCTGAGCAAAATCACGGGCAACAGCCCCACCAGCACCAGTGCCAAGGATGGCAGCGCCGCCTCGCCCAGGCGTTCGTCGCGCGCCAGCTGGTAGGCCACTACGGCCAAGGTGTCGCTGTTGAAGGGCCGCAGCACCATCGTCGCTGGCAGCTCTTTCATCACATCCACAAACACCAGCAGGGCCGCAGCCGCCGTGGAGCGTTTCAGCAAGGGCCAATGCACGACAAGCGCCAGGCGCATGTCGCCGGTGCCCAACATGCGCGCTGAATCGTCAAAACTGGCCGGAATGCGCGCGTAACCACTTTGCACCGACTGCAAGGCGACCGCGCAAAACCGCACCAGATACGCCCAGACCAAGCCGAGCGAAGTCGCCGTAACGACCAAACCTATGCGGCTGTCTGGAAATGCCGCCTGTAGCCAGCCCACAGGCAACAGCAGCCCGACCACTACGACAGCGCCCGGAATTGCGTAACCCAGGCCGACCAGCTGGATCGCCGAGCGGTTGAAAAAATCGCCCCCCCGGCGCACGCTGAAAGCCAGCATCAGCGCCAGCGCCACAGCCAGCACCGCAGTGAGCGCACCCAAGCGCAGGCTGTTGAAAGCCCATTCGGCGAAACGCGACCACGGCAGCTCACCTTCCTGCGCCAGCAATGGCCGCAGCATGAACACCACCGGCAACACAAAACCGAACAACACCGGGGCCGCGCACAACGCCGTAACGCCCCAGCGGTGTTTGCCGCGCAACACCGGCAGACGCGATTCGGCTGCGCTGGCGCCGCCCTGCGCCGCAGCAAAACGCATACGGCTTTGCGCCTTGTATTCAAGGCGCAACAGCAGCGCCACCAGGATGAGCAAAAACGTCGCCAGTTGCGCAGCGGCGATCCGGTTGTCCATTGACAGCCAGGCCTTGTAGATGCCGGCCGTGAACGTCTGGATGCCGAAATAACTGGCCACGCCAAAGTCCGCCAGGGTTTCCATCAACGCCAACGCCATGCCTGCTGCCACGGCCGGGCGCGCCATGGGCAAGGCCACTTTGAGCAAACGCCTGCGCAGCGGCGCGCCCAGCAGCCGGGCCGCTTCCATCAGGTGCGAGGCACGTTCCGCCAGGGCCGCGCGTGCCAGCAAATACACATACGGGTACAACACAAACGTGAACACCCAGATCGCGCCGCCCAGGCTGCGCACCTCGGGCAACACACGCCCCTGCAGGCCGAAAGTTTCCCGCAGCGCCGTTTGCGCGGGTCCGCCATATTGCAAAAAATCGGTGTAGGCGTAGGCCACCACGTAGGCCGGCATGGCCAAGGGCAACAGGAGCGCCCACTCAAAAAATCGGCGGCCCGGGAAATCAAACAAGGTGACCGCCGCCGCCACACTCATGCCCAAAACCGCGACGCCCACGCCCACGGCCAGGCACAACACCACTGTGGTCAAGGCATAACCCGGCAACACGGTTTTTGCCATGTCTTGCAACACCTGGTAGGCCTGCCCGGCCTGCGGCCCCAGTGGCAACCAGGCCGCCAGCACGGCCAACAAGGGCAGCAGCAAACCAGCGGCCAGAAGTGCCATCAGGATGTGGTGGGACAGGTGGCGAAAACGGCGTTGGACCATGCAAGGGGGGTGGTTTGTAAATGAGAATTGTACGCATTTGAATTTCAACGCCGTCTAGAATCCGGGCCATGTTCCTGGAAATCAACCAGCTCAAGGTCCAGTACGCCGGCCGCGCACAACCGGCTGTGCGCGACGTTTCATTTGGCCTGCGGGCGGGCGACATTGGTGTCCTGATCGGCCCCTCAGGCTGC
>JANNEZ010000287.1:0-2968 GCA_031379255.1 Rhodoferax sp.
AGCCAGTCTTGCAGGGCGCTGGGCAGGAGTTGCTGCTGTTCGGGGTGGTAAGCAATATAGCTGGCGGTCATCCATCCATAACGCTCAAAGCCTACTTCTGGTAGACCGATTGAGCTGCCTTTCTGCCGCCCAGACTCCTAGTTGAGGTCAGCCCCTCTTTGAAGAGGCCGACCCCTCAGCCAGCCCAGGGCGGATGCCTCCGTGTCACCCGCCGCGTGAACTGCCCGTCCATCTAGCAAAAGCTCAGCGCGCGGCTCCTTCTTTACCTGCGGCATCCGCCCTGGGCTGGCTGAGGGGCGTGGGGTGAATATGCAAAACGCTATCTTTTAAGTAGCTGTTTGCGAAATACTGGAGAAGGCCAGTGGCTTAAACTGCCTTGCATATTGAGGGCGGGCTCAAAATCCAAGTGCAACCCAAGGATTCACCAGAATCACCCCCAAGGCCTCAAAGTCCCGCACATTGCGCGTGGCCAGGGTGGCGTCGTGGCGCAGGCAGGTGGCGGCTATTTGGGCGTCTGCCATGCTCACCGGTTGGCCCTGGCTTTCCTGCCGCGCCACGATATCGGCGTAAACCAAAGAGGCTTCCAGGTCAAAGGGCAGCACCCGAAGGTCGAAGTCTTCATGGATGATGGCTTGCAGCGCTTGCGTCAGTTGCTGCTTGCGCCGTCCGGTGGGCAGGCGGGCCACGCCGTAGAGCAATTCGGCTGTCACCAGACTGCATAACCACAAGGTCTCAGGCGCTTGAGTGTCCAGCCACTGCAGAACGTCAGCGTTCGGCCTCGGGCGCAAGAGTTCGGACACCACGTTGGTGTCCAGCACGATCAATCCGCAGCTCCCAGGTCAAACTGGGCCGCCCTGGGTATCGAGCGCTCAGGGTTCGGCAAATGCACACCCCCAAGCGCTGCAAATCGCGCGTGAATGCGGCTGCCGAGCCCTGGCCCACTGACAGGCTTGCTCATCACCTGGCGCAGGATGGTGCGGACTTCTTCCTCCATCGAATGGCCATGTGCCGCAGCAGACAACCGAAGTTTGTCTTTGATGGCGGGCTCAAGATTGCGGATAGTCAATGTGGACATGGCGGCACCTCGTTTTCGCGCAGAAATTTCTGCAAGCAATGCTAGCATTGACCGCAAATTAAAGCAAATAACAGTCCGAAACCCACGCCCCCGAGCCAGCCCAGGGCGGATGCCGCAGGTAAAGAAGGAGCCGCGCGCCGGGATTTTTGCTACAGAGGCGGATGCTTATTCGCGGCGGGTGACACGGAGGCATCCGCCCTGGGCTGGTTCGGGGGCTGCCCGCCAACGAGCCCCAAAACGATCAGTTGGCAAAAACGCCGGCGGACTCCTGCATCCGGCTGGCGACTTCACCCAGCTGGTGCAGGCTGTCGCCGTAACTGATCTCCATCTGCGTGAGTTTGCGGAAATAGTGGCTGACGATGTATTCATCGGTGACACCAAGCCCGCCGTGCAGTTGCACCGCCTGCTGGCCGACGTAACGCATCGAGTTGCACAGCTGGTATTTGGCGCGGGCCAGGGCGGCGCGGCGCTCGGGCGCAGGGGCGTTGAGTTTCAAGGTGGCGTAATAACTCATGGAGCGGCCCAACTCAAGCTCCATTTTCATGTCGGAGGCGCGATGGCGCAGCGCCTGGAACGTGCCGATGGTGACGCCAAAAGCCTTGCGTGTGTTGAGGTACTCGGCGGTGATGGCCAGTGTCTTTTCCATCGCGCCCACGGCTTCCGCGCACAGGCTGGCGATGCCGATGTCGACCGCGTGTTCAAGCGCCGCCAGGCCGTCTTGCGTGACCAGCGTAGCGGGCGCATTCTTGAGTGTGACTTCGGCTGCCCGGGCGCCGTCTTGTGTGCCGTAGCCGCGGGTTGAAACCCCCGAAGCCTTGGCGCCGACGAGGAACATGGCGATCTTGCCGTCGGCCATGGCGGGCACCAGAAACGCCTGGGCCTTGTCGCCTGCGGGCACCAGGCTCTTGGCGCCGGTGACAGCCCATTGGCCACCCGCAGACACGGCTGTTGCCGCGCAAACGTCAAGCTTGTAACGTGCGGCGCGCTCCTGGTAAGCCAGCACCACAAGGGCTTCGCCGCTGGAGATTTTGGGCAGCCAGGCGGCTTTCACGTCGGCTGGCGCGTAACCCGCGAGCACACCGCCCGCTATCAAGGCTTGCGCCAGCGGCTCGCACACGATGCCGCGCCCCAGCTCTTCCATCACCACCATGCCTTCAACCGGCCCCATGCCAAGCCCGCCATCGGCTTCGGGCACGTAGAGGCCGCACACGCCCAACTCGGCCAGCTCGCCATAAGCCTCGGCTGAAAACCCGCCCGCGTCGGCAATCTTGCGGCGACGCTCAAAGGTGTAGGCCTTCTCCACCCACTTGGCGACCGCGTCGCGCAGCTGCTGCTGTTCGTCTGAAATGTCAAAGTCCATAAAAATCCTGATTCTGTGTGGCGCGAGGCCGGTATTCAAAAAAGAAATCGTCAACTGCATTCATCATTCTGGAACCCCCTCGCGGAGGGGGCTCGGGGGAGCAATCTTGTTCGCGCTAGCGAAATATCATCGCCAGCATCGCGGTCAACTATCCCAGCACGGTTTGAGCGATGATATTTCGCTGCACTTCATTTGATCCGCCATAGATGGTGGTCTTGCGCATATTGAAATAAGTCGAAGCCAGAGGCGCGCAATACAGGGCGCCGACCGCGTCGCCTTGCCAGCCGGCGTCCATCGCCTCGCGGATCAGCGGCAGCGCGTAGGGGCCGGCGGCCATCATCATCAACTCGGCGTAACGCTGCTGGATCTCGCTGCCGCGAATCTTCAAGAGGCCCGCCACGTCCAGCGCGTTCTTGCCCGACTTTTCCGCCGACAGCACCCGCAGCACCATCATCTCCAGCGCCACCACGTCCACTTCGAGCTTGGCGATTTCGTCACGGAAGCGCGGCTCGTCCAGCACACCTTCGGATTTG
>JANNEZ010000308.1:0-5393 GCA_031379255.1 Rhodoferax sp.
GACGCAGCATCGGCCAGCATCTTGACCATGCCAGTCGTATCCCCCAATGCACGGGCGCGGCCGTTGGCAAGAAACGGGAAAGTGCCTGCCCTGTATTGCACACCGTCTGCCTTGAGTTGCTGCTCGCTGCGCCCGACCCACGCGATTTCGGGCGACGTGTAAATAACCCATGGCACGGAATTGAAATTGACGTGCGGGTGTTGCCCGGCGATCCGCTCTGCGACCGCCACACCCTCTTCTTCGGCCTTGTGGGCCAGCATCGGACCCCGGACCACATCACCCACCGCCCAGACATTGGGCAGGCTGGTTTTGCAATTGCCATCTACCACGATGGCACCGCGTTCGTCGAGTTGCAATCCCACGGCTTCGGCATTCAAACCATTGGTGTTGGGCACCCGACCGATGGAGACAATCAATTTGTCGACCACCAAGGTCTTGGCTTCACCCTTGGCATCGGTATAGGCGACCGACACCTCTTTTTTGCCGGACTTGACCTCGCCAACCTTCACGCCAAGCTCAATTTTCAACCCCTGCTTGTCAAAGGCTTTTTTGGCCTCTTTGGCGATTTGTTCGTCGACACCGCCAAGGAAGTTTGGCAAGGCTTCCAATACGGTCACATCCGCACCCAATCTGCGCCAGACGGATCCCATTTCGAGACCAATCACGCCAGACCCAATCAGGCCCAGCCTCTTGGGTACAGAGCCAATGCGAAGGGCCCCGTCATTCGAGAGGATGTTTTCTTCATCGAAATCCACGCCCGGCAAAGTGCGGGCGTTCGAACCGGTGGCAACGATGACGTGGGTGCCAAGAATCGTTTCTTCGGTATTTCCAGCAACAGCGATCTCATAGGCACCACCGGCAGCTTTCAGGAAAGAGCCCCGTCCATGGAAGAACGTCACCTTGTTCTTTTTGAACAAGTACTGAATGCCGTCGTTGTTCTGTTTGACCACACCGTCTTTGCGCTCCACCATTTTCGCCAAATCCAGCGACAAACCGGTAACCCCTATGCCGTGCTCGGCAAAGTGTTTTCCAGCATGCTCAAAATGCTCTGAACTTTGAAGCAGCGCTTTGCTTGGAATGCAACCGGTGTTGGTGCAGGTGCCTCCCAACGCCGGGCCTCCCTTGCTGTTTTTCCATTCGTCGACACAGGCGGTGGTGAATCCCAGCTGCGCGGCACGGATGGCAGCTATGTAGCCGCCAGGACCACCGCCGATTACGATGACATCAAATTGCATCATCATTGCTTTTCAACCCTTATCAAATCATTAATTCCAGACCACCCTATAAAGACGACCCCTGAATTGGATTGCCTATTAATTCCAGCAAATAGAAAACTTGCTGGAGTCTTTGGAACGAGGCGCAAAATCCCCTCTTTTGACGCCGGGCACAAAAAGCTCTCCACTCCGACAGGATTCAATTTTTCGGCTGCCCCTGTCTCAAAAGGCAATTTCATCAACCAATCTCCACAGTCGCTCTGGATCAACGCAAATTGCATTGACGTACGACTAGTCAAGTCTGATTCGCACCTACTCTTATGAATTCGATATTCAGTGATAGATTCACAGTCAAGCCTATAAGTGCCACTAAATTGACTTTGCGCGAAAGCAGACTCGACGCTCAGCGCGCAGAGGAGACCTGAAAAAAAATATTTCACTTTGCGGCAATCTATGCCGCAACTTGCTCAAAAGAAAACGCCGGAATATCCGCGCGCTCCTTTGCGTGTTCCATGGTGATCGCGCAAACGTTGCCCTTGGCATCCAACTCCACCAACGTGTTCTCATCCAGATCGCGCGACTCAGAAATTGAGCCTGCTCGAAACTCAATATACAAAGTGTCGGTGTCTTGGAAGTATTTGATTTTCATGGGACAAACCTTCGGTCAAAAAAAGCATTGTGAACGGTTTCACCGTCTGCGAGCAGGACCACACGCAAGTACCGCCCTTCGGATTCCCCTATTTTCGCCCAGCGGCGGATGCGCCCGTCTGCCTGGACTTGCTCCGCCTCCGGATTGATGACGGTTTGCAGAATCCATTTCTCACCAATACCAATCCGGTCTGGCCGTTGACCCGTGCTCAGAAAATACTGAGTAAATTTCACAAGTCAAACCTGCTGCATGACTCAGATGTCAAACAACAAACGCGCCGGATCCTCCAGCGCTTCCTTCATGGCGACCAGGCCCAGGACAGCTTCGCGCCCGTCGATGATGCGGTGGTCGTAACTCATGGCCAGGTAATTCATGGGGCGAATGACGATTTGGCCGTTTTCTACAACAGCGCGGTCCTTGGTTGCGTGCACGCCCAAAATCGCGGATTGCGGGGGGTTGATGATGGGTGTCGACAACATTGATCCAAACACCCCGCCATTGCTGATGGAAAAAGTGCCGCCCGTCATCTCTTCGATGCCCAGTTTGCCGTCTCTCGCCTTGACGCCGTATTCGGCGATCTTTTTCTCGATGTCGGCAAAACTCATTTGATCAGCGTTGCGCAAAATCGGCACCACAAGTCCGCGTGGGGAGCCCACTGCGATGCCGATGTCGAAATAGCCGTGGTAAACAATGTCGGTGCCATCGACGGAGGCGTTGATCACCGGGTATTTCTTGAGCGCATGCACGGCCGCTTTCACGAAAAAACTCATGAAACCGATCTTGACGCCATGCTCCTTCTCGAACTTCTCCTGAAAACGCTTGCGCATTTCCATGACAGGCGCCATATTGACTTCATTGAAGGTCGTCAGAATTGCGTTGGTGGATTGCGACTGCACCAGGCGCTCTGCCACCCGGGCGCGCAAGCGGCTCATGGGCACACGCTGCTCGGGGCGCTGACCCAACGAAGTTGTCTTGGCCAGGACTTGCGGCAAAACGGTGGCAACCGGCGCTGCCGGGAGTTGCGCGACCACGCCCGGTTTCGTTGCCGTCTGGCCGGCCAAAGCGTTGAGTACATCCCCTTTGGTAACGCGACCGCCTTTGCCAGAGCCATCCACCGAGCCCGCGGCCAGGTTGTTGTCGACGATGAGTTTCGCTGCTGAAGGCATGGCTACGCCTCTCGACGATGCCGCCAAAACCGCCGTTGCGCTTGTTGCCGGCGAAGTCGACGAGCCCGTCGCGGCGGCCGCTGGCGCTGGCGCAGCCCCCACGGCTTTGCCCTCAGTGTCAATGCGGGCAATCAATTGCTCGGCGGCGACCGTTGAGCCGTCACCCATCAAAAGCTCCGCCAGTACGCCGGCCGCCGGAGCGGGAACTTCCAGGACGACTTTGTCGGTCTCGACTTCAATGAGGATCTCGTCGATGGCGACTGCGTCACCGACCTTTTTTTTCCATAGCAACAGGGTTGCTTCAGCCACTGACTCCGAAAGTTGTGGCACTTTTACTTCTACGATAGCCATATCAATTCCCTGTTTCCTATTTGGTCAAGACAAAGCCCTTGAGCTTTGAGAAGGCGCCATCAACCAGCGCTTTTTGCTGTTCCTGATGCAAGTGTGAGTACCCTACCGCAGGCGAAGCGGAGGCGGCACGCCCGGCATATCCCAGGCGCTGCCCGTCGGCCAAGTTTTCATGGATGTAATGCTGTACAAAGAACCAGGCGCCCTGGTTTTGCGGTTCGTCCTGGCACCAGACAACGTCAGTCGCGTTCGGATATTTCTTCAATTCAGCGGCAAAGGCCTTGTGCGGGAACGGATACAGCTGTTCCACGCGGATCAGCGCCACATCGTCATCGCCTTTTTCTTCGCGCCGGCGCGCCAGGTCGAAATAGACCTTGCCTGAGCAGGCCACAACCCGTTTAACCTTATCGGCCCGTTTGGCCACTGCTTCACTGCTTTCGGGAATCACCGTCTGGAAGCCTCCCCGGGTGAATTCACCCAATGGCGAGGCGGCGTCTTTGGCACGCAACAGCGACTTTGGCGTCATGATGATCAGGGGCTTGCGCAGGTTGCGCACCATCTGGCGCCGCAACACATGGAAAATCTGGCTCGCCGTCGTCGGCTGCACGATCTGCATGTTGGTGTCGGCCGCCAGCTGCATGAAACGCTCCAGGCGCGCCGAGCTGTGCTCCGGCCCCATGCCCTCGTAACCGTGCGGCAACATCAGCGTGATGCCGTTGACGCGGCCCCATTTCACCTCACCACTGGCGATGAACTGGTCGATCACAACTTGAGCGCCATTGGCGAAATCGCCAAACTGCGCTTCCCAGATCACAAAGGTGTTGGGGTCGTTGGATGCGTAACCATACTCAAATGCCAGCACCGCCTCCTCTGAAAGAATGGAGTCAATCACCACAAATGGCGCCTGGTTGGGCGCCACGTTTTGCAATGGCGTGTAGGTGCCCTCGTCGAATTTTTCGCGGTTCTGGTCGTGGATGACCGAGTGCCGGTGGGTGAAGGTGCCGCGCCCGCAGTCTTCGCCCGAAAGGCGCACCGGGTATCCGCTGGCCACCAGGGAGGCGAACGCCATGTGTTCGCCCATTCCCCAATCCACCGGAATTTCGCCTCGGCCCATTGCGGCCCGGTCTGCGTAGACTTTTTTCACCAAATTGTGGGGGGTGATGCTGTCAGGGATGGTGCTGATTTTTTCAGCCAGCCGCTTCCACTCGGCCATCGGCAAGGCGGTGTCACCTGAATCGGTCCACTTTTTCCCCAGAAAGGGCATCCAGTCCACCGCAAATTTGTTTTTGAAATTGGTGATGACGGGGTCAAAGGTGTTTTTGCCTGCGTCAAGCGCAGCGCGCGTGGCTTTGACCATATCATCGCCCAGCGTTTCACCCATGCCCTGTGCCGCCAATTTGTCAGCGTAAAGCTTGCGGGTGCCGGGATGCGCGGCAATTTTCTTGTACATCAGGGGCTGGGTGAGCGCTGGGGTGTCCTGTTCGTTATGGCCGAGCTTGCGGAAACAGATGATGTCAACCACCACATCTTTCTGGAATTCCATACGGTATTCGAGCGCCAGCTGGGTGGCCAGCACCACTGCTTCCGGATCGTCGCCATTGACGTGCAACACCGGCGCTTCAATCATCTTGACCACATCGGTGCAGTAGAGCGTGGAGCGGCTGTCCCGCGGGTCGCTGGTGGTGAAACCGATCTGGTTGTTGATGACGATATGAACCGTGCCGCCGGTGAAATATCCCCGCGTTTCGGCCAGCGCCAAGGTTTCCATGACCACGCCCTGGCCGGCGAATGCCGCGTCGCCATGAACCAGCACCGGCAGCACCTGCAGGCCTTTGGGGTCGCCACGGCGATCCATGCGCGCGCGCACCGAGCCCTCAACAACCGGGTTGACAATTTCCAGGTGCGAGGGGTTGAAGGCCAGCGTCAAATGCACTGGACCGCCGGGTGTTGACACGTCCGAGCTGAAGCCTTGGTGGTATTTCACGTCGCCGCTGGGCAGGTCTTCCGGCGCCGTAT
>JANNEZ010000339.1:0-17221 GCA_031379255.1 Rhodoferax sp.
CGGCGCCTATGAGCACACCATCAACCTGCAGAGCAAGAACCAATTCTTTCAGGCCTTCGTGTTGCAAGGCAGGGCTCCCGCCATCGCCATCGGTGTGTCCACCAAAACCATGGCTGCGTACAGGAGTGTGGTTGACCTGCGCGGGAAGAAAATTGGTGTCACGGCGCCCGGGTCGTCGACCAACATGGTCTCCAACCTCATGCTGTCGCGATCTGGCCTGAAGGCCGAGGAAGTCAGCTACGTCGGTGTAGGAACGTCGGGGGGCGCATTGACAGCCATGCGGTCCGGCCAGATCGATGCGATCAGCAATATCGATCCGGTGATGACCATGCTGGAACAGCGAGGCGACGTGCGGGTCATCACTGACACCCGCACACTGAAGGGAACGCTGGAGTTATTTGGCGGGCCTATGCCGGCAGGATGCCTCTATGCGCCATCCGAGTTTCTCCAGAAAAACCCCAATTCGACGCAGGCATTGGCCAACGCAGTGGTGCACGCGTTGAAATGGCTGCAGACGGCGGGTCCTGGCGACATCATCCGGACCGTGCCAGAGTCCTATCTTTTGGGAGACCGGGGCCTCTACCTGGCCGCCTTCAACAAGGTGCGTGAAGCCATAGCCATTGACGGTCTGATCCCCGAGGATGGGACGCGCACGGCCGTCAAGGCGCTGGCGAGTTTTGAGCCGAACGTAAAGGTCGACAAAATTGCGCTCGCGAAGACCTTCACCAACGAGTTCGCGCGCAAGGCCAAAGACAAATTCAAGGCCTGACGGGAGAAGAGCTTGAACCGCCGGCTGAATATCCATCGGCCTTGATTGCGCCTTGAGGGCTACCGCTTGGCCACCTTGGTGGACTTGATGGCTGACCGACGCGCCTGCTTGACGGAACCACTGGCTTTCTCGGCAATCCGTCGGCCAGCTGTGGCTTTGGCCATTTTTGTTGGCAAATACAAAGTCACCTGCTGGCCCTTCACGAAGGCGGCGCCAGCGCTGACCTTGTTCCATTCGGCAACAGCGCCAGGAGTCAATCCATAACGTTTGGCCAGACTGGCGACCGATTCCCCCTTGCCGGCTTTGACCACCGTGCGCCGGGCCAGGATCTCCGGGGAAATGCCGATTTGACCGTTGTCGGCCACCTCTGGGGCAACATCCCGTTCAACGCGGACTCCACGCGGAACCACCAGTGTTGACCCGGCCTTGATGATGGAACGGGGTGGAATGTGGTTTACCGCGCGCAACTCATCCTCGGCCATGCCGGTTTTTTTCGCGGCGTCCGCGGTCTTCATGCTCTGGGGCGCGATCCAGACCGTCCAGCTCGCCAGGCGCGCACCGCTGTATCCCGACAGATTGCGCTGGAACACCTCGGCCTGATCCCAGGGCAGCAGGATCTGCGGCGTGCCAGCGGCCAGCAGCACGGGCCGGTTGGCGGAGGGGTTGAGCGCCTTGAAATCATCCAGGCTCACTTCAGCCAGTTTTGCGGCCAGCGCCAGGTCAATGTCTTTCAGAATCGTCACGCTCTGGAAGAAGGGATGGTTCTCAATCAATGGCAGGGTCGCGCTGAAGCTGCCCGGAGTATTGACAATATTCTTCATGGCCTGCAATTTGGGCACGTAAAGGCGCGTCTCCGCAGGCATTGGCAAGTCGAGATATCCGGTGCCCAGGCCAGCACGTTTGTTTTTGGCAATGGCACGGCCAACGCTGCCTTCGCCCCAGTTGTAGGCCGCCAACGCCAAATGCCAGTCGCCAAACATGCCATGAAGTTTTTGCAGGTAGTCCAGCGCGGCCCGGGTCGACGCCAGAACGTCGCGCCGGTCATCGCGAAAGGCGTTTTGTTTCAATTCGAAATGCTTCCCCGTGGCGGGCATGAATTGCCACATTCCGGCGGCTTTGGCGCTCGACACGGCCTGGGGGTTGAAGGCGCTTTCAATGAACGGCAAGAGTGAAAGTTCGCTCGGCATATTGCGCCGCTCAAGCTCCTCGACGATGTGGAACATGTACTTGCGGGAGCGCTCGGTCATGCGGGCTATGTAATCGGGCCGGGCGGCATAGTACTGTTCACGGTCCCGCACCAGGTCACTTTGCAGATTCGGCATGGCGTAACCGCGCCGGACGCGTTCCCACAGGTCAGTTGGGGCAGCGAGCTGGGCAACGCTTTGGTTCGCCATTGATGCCGCCATGATGGGCACCAGCGGGTCCGAGGGAATGGCAGCGCCCGGCTGACGCGCCGATGCCGCAGCCCTGATTGGCAGGCCCTGGTTTGAGTTCGCTGTGGATTCAGTCGCAGGCGCGTTGTGGGCTGAGGGCGTGCCCTGCGCTGTCGCTCCCGGATGCACACCCGGTGCCGTAGCGGCACAACCCGCCAACATAGCCGCGAGGGCGGCACACAGCGCGGCTGCCTTGATCAAGCGGATCATCGCGCGAGTCCGCGACAGCCCGCGATGACTAGAATCATCCGGTCATCCCGAACAGGATGGAATGGGTCAGGGTGGTTGGCATAGATGGATGTCAGGCGTATGGACAGACAAATTATAAGTTTGCGGGACTGGTTTGAAACGCCGCCTGGCCAATATTTGCTGGAGTGGGAACGCGCCCAGTTTGATGGCGCCCTGGCCGATATCTTTGGTTACCACGCGCTGCAACTGGGCCTGCCCGAGTTGCCCTTGCTGCGCGCCAACCGCATGCCGCACCGCTGGGCTGCCAGCGCCCCTTGTGGCAATGGCGTTGCATTGAACTTAAACGCCAACCAGGTCATGCTGGCAACCGATTACGCCGCTTTGCCGTTTCCCGCCAACAGCCTGGATCTGGTTGTTCTGCCGCACGCGCTGGAGCTTGGCGCTGATCCCCATGCCGCTTTGCGCGAGGTTGAGCGGGTACTGGTTCCCGAAGGGCGGGTGGTGATCAGCGGCCTGAATCCGGCCAGCCTGTGGGGCCTGCGCCAACGCCGGGCCCTGCTTTACCGCAAGCTGGGTTTCGGCAACTTGTTTCTTCCCCAGAGCGGGGAGCTCATTGGCTACTGGCGCCTTCGCGACTGGTTGAGGCTCCTGAACTTCGAAGTGGAAACCGGTCGTTTCGGGTGTTACCGGCCTTCAGTTGACAGCGAGACCTGGTTGCGCAGGCTGGATTGGATGGATCGCGCGGGCCAGCGGTGGTGGCCAATTTTCGGCGCGGTTTATTTTGTGGTTGCTGTCAAGCGGGTGCACGGCATGCGTTTGATCGGTCCGGCCTGGAAGACTGCGCCAGCGCGCCAGACCTCGACAGTCCCCATCGCCGGGCGTTCCAATGGTTCGGCCGCGCGCGGGGTGCCTGCCACTCGTTACCAGCCGCCTGTCTCCAGCCAGCGTTGAATTTGGTCAAACTTGTCAATCCCCCAAAACAGCTCGCCGTCAACCACCACTGTCGGAGAACCAAAAACGCCGGCATTGATCGAATGCTGGACTTCTTCGCGCAACAATTTCGCAGCTTCTTCGTCCTGCAAGGCTTGTGTCAATTCTGCTGCCGACAAAGAACCCGGAAGGGCAAGGCCGGCAATTGCTGACGGGGACGACAGGTCCACGCCGAGCAGCCAATAGGCATTGAGCATTTCCCTGGCCAATTGTTTGGCGTGTTGCGGATGGTGGCGTTTGGCCCATGCCAGCGTTCGCCCACAGGCGAGCGGCGACATTGGCGCGACGCCAGGCTCACGCCCGAGCTTGATGCCATGAAGCCGCGCGTAACGCATCACGTCGTTGCGCGTGTAGGGGCCCTTGAGCGGTGTGTCCAGCAGCGGTTTGAGCCCCATCACCTTCATCACCGACACCCCGAGCAGCATTGGGTGCCACTCGACTGTTCGGCCAAACGCTGACGCCAAATCATCAATTCTCAGTGCCGCGAAATAACCGTAAGGCGAAATGAAGTCAAAGTAGAAATGCAGGCCGGATCGTGTATTCATGAATCTCATCAAAAAGGATGACAGGGACGCAAGCGCCATTTGCCGGTAAGTATGACAATGCGGTTTATGGCCAGCCTCAGGGAATCACATTTGAGCCTGCGGGACGTTGGGCGGATTGTGCGCTCGGAGGTGGAGCTGTTTCGCCGCTTTCCCCGACTGGTGTTGGCAGCCGCCGCAATTGCGCTGGTGCCTGCGTTTTATGCGCTGATCTACCTGGCCAGCGTGTGGGAGCCCAATGCCAAGACCAATGCCCTGCCGGTGGCCATCGTCAATCTGGACCGGGGCGTCAATTACCGTGGACATGCCATCAACATGGGGCAGGAGCTCAGCGAGGAACTTATTCAGTCCGAAACCTTCGGGTTCAAGAGTTTCACGGACCCCGCGCAGGCGCGCCAAAGTGTGGCGCAGGGCAGGCTGGCGTTTGCGGTGATCATTCCGAAAGACTTCAGTGCCAATGCGGTGCCTGGCGATCGCCAGGGTGGCGCGCGTCTCATGGTGATCCTCTCCGAAGGCAACAACTATGCCGCAGCCAGTTTTGCCAGGCGTTTTGCGGAGGACGTGGGCCACCGTGCCAACGAAGCCCTGAATGAAAAACGCTGGGAGCAGGTGTTGGCCAACGCCGATGGTTCCGGGAAAAGTCTGGAGAAACTGCGCCAGGGTCTCGACCAGGTCCTCAACGGTGTTTTGATGCTGGAAGAGAGCGCCAGCAAGTACCAGGCCGCAACCGTTCAACTGGCAACCGGCGTCAAGCAGGCGGCTTCGGGTTTGCGTGCGCTGGAGGGCAAGTTGCCGCCGGAGGCTGATTTAAAAGGGCTCAAGAATGGCACCCAGAGGATGGCTGCAGCGCAACGTGAACTGGCCGCCGGCCTGGAGCAATTGCACGCCGGCGCAGGCAAACTGGTGGATGGCACGGCACTGGTCCAGGAGCAGTCCAGCCAGTTGGCCCAGTTGGGCGAACCAGCGGCGCGCGCCGTGTCTGAACTGGCCGGTGGCAGCGCGCAGGTCAAGCAAGGGCTGGCAAGCGCAATCGAAACCAGCACCCGCCTCGTGCGTGGTGCGGGTCGGGTAGAGGCCAACACAGCGAAACTGGTCGATGGCGCCCAGGCCCTGAATGACAACCTGCGCGTGGTCTCGGCGAAAATTCCGGAAGATGCGAAAGTCGATGGACTCGCCGCCGGCAGCAGGGCGCTGGTAGACGGTGTACGGAGGGTGCGCGCAGGCGTGGAACTGGTCAGCGCTGTGTTGCCCGCAGCGGCCGGTCCGCTGGACGGCAGTGCCAAGGGCCTGGCCGACTCGGTGGAGCCCGACCTTGAAGTCCTGGCGCCCGTGGCCAACAACGGCAGCGCGTTCGCGCCCAATATGGTGGCCATGGCGCTGTGGCTGGGCGCGGTGATGACAACCTACCTGTTCAACATGAACCTGTTGCTCGCAGAATATGCCGCCGCCTCGCCGGTTTCCCGCTTGCTCGGAAAACTGGCCTTGCCAGCGGGTCTGGTGATGACTCAAGTGCTGTTCATTTTGCTGATGCTGGTTTGGGGACTTGGCATCAAGGTGCCCAACTACCTGACGTTTTCGCTGACGATGGTTGGCGCGGGCCTCGCTTTTCTGGCGATGGTCATGCTGTTGCTTCGCGCCTTTGGGGAAGCCGGCAAACTGGTCGCGGTCTTGCTGTTGACTTTGCAATTGGCGGCAGGCGGTGGTGTGATGCCGATCGAATTGACGGGTGATTTTTTCCAGTCTGTGCACACCTGGCTGCCCTTCACCTGGGTCGTCAAGGCGTTTCGGGCGAGCCTGTTCGGCGCATTCGACAACGGCTGGCTGCACGCCTGGTCGATGATGTGCCTGGCGGGTTTGACGGCTCTTGCAGCGACATTTTTTGTTGGTCGCTGGAAGCTGGTGGACACTGAAAACTACCGGCCCGCCGTAGAGCCCTGATCCGCCGCCTTTACACCACCAACGAGACGGCCCGCGCGGCGAGCCAGGGCAGCAGGTGCAGCGCAAGCATGCCGCTGACCACCGTCCAGACCATGTTGCCTTTTTTGACGATGGCAACGCCGAGCGCCAGCACTGCCGCAGCGAACCGTGGCCACTGCTCAAACCCTGCCAGTTGGCCATTGGACATGGCCACGCCGCTGAAAACGATGGCTGCAAAAATCGCGGGCACCATGAATTTCAGGCCGCGCTCCAGCCAGAGCGGTATGTCGCGGTTGGCGAACAGCCCGATGAACGAATAACGGATCAGGAAGGTGCCCACCGCCAGACCGAACACGACCGCCCAACTCTGCCAGGCGCTCATGGCTCTGTCACTTCGCGCGGCCGCAAGCTTTCAGTCGCCAGGCCAGCCGCCATGCCGATAAAGCAGGCTGCGATGAGTCCGAATTTGAGCGGCAGGTCAAACAGCATCACACTTGCCGCGCCACCTACCACGGCGGCCGCCAGCAGGGGCAGGGTGCGAACGGTCATCGCCAACATGGCGATGAACGAAAGAGGGATGGCAAAGTCCAGCTGCCAGCTGGTGGGGACCACACTGCCGGCCAACACCCCGACGCCGCAAAAGAAAATCCAGTTGGGCCACAACACAGCCGTGATCCCGGCGTAATACCAAAGCAAGTGTTTATCGTGCGGGTGGGTCAGGCGGCGCTGCTCCATGAAGGCGAAAGTGTTGTCCACCAAAAAAGCGGCAGCCAGCATGCGCCGGGGTGTGCTCAGATGGCGCAGTTTCGGCGCCATGGCGGCACTGTAGATGGCCATACGCAAATTGACGACCAGGCCCGAGAGCACGGCAATCCAGATAGACGCCGAATTTTGCAGAAATTGCACCACCACCGCTTGCGAGGAGCCGCCAAACACCAGGGCCGGCAGCGCCAAGGCAGCCGAAGTGCTCATGCCCGCGTTGACCGATGCTACGCCGCACACGACGGCAAATGGAACATAAGAGGGCGCGACGATCAGGATCGTGCGGGCACCGGCCCAAAAGGCAGCGCGGGCGGCTGGGTCGTGTGAAAGCATGTGAAGATGCTAATCGACAATTTCATCGGATGTGGCATAGGTCATCGTATGACTAATTCCATGCGCAAATGTCAATCTACATCCATTAATAAAATAAATTGTATAATATATATTATATTGACAATATATTTTATAAAAACATCTATTATTAATTAAAATTCATAGCAAATAAATTATATTTTACGTGACTTTATTGTTAAATAATATTCTTTACAATTATCAAAAATATTTATTCATAGCTATTCTATTGCCGTGCGCGAAGCCGATCACGGCTGTTGGCGAGGTGGGTACGCATCGCCGCGCGCGCGCCTTCCGGATCCTGGTTGCGAATGGCGTTGAATATGCTTTCGTGCTCGGCGTTGACCCGGTTCAGGTAACTGAGCTTTCCTTCGGCGGTGGCGGGCAGGGTGTTGATGCGGGTGCGCGGGATGATCATCGTGCCAAGGTAGGTCATCAGGTCTTCAAAATGGCGGTTTCCAGTGGCCCGCGCAACTTCCATGTGAAACTCGAAGTCGGAAGGCACGGCGTCTGACTCCTGCGCAATGGCAGCATCGAAGGCGTTCAGGGCGACCAGCATCGCTGCCAGATGGGCCTGCGTTCGGCGTTGCGCTGCCAGCCCGGCCGCCTCGGTTTCCAGGCTGATCCGCAACTCGAGCACCGAAATCACGTCGGCTACGGTGGAGAGGTTGGCATCGGCAATGGTGAAATTGGCGCCGTCGGATTGCGCCATGACAAAAGTGCCCACACCATGCCGGGTTTCAACCACGCCCGACGCCTGGAGTTTCGAGAGCGCCTCACGCACGACGGTGCGGCTGATGCCAAACTGGGCCATGATTTCCGACTCGGTTGGCAATTTGTGCCCCGGCTGAAACTGGCCCAAGCGGATGCTGTTGCTAAGGCCCTGCACGATCTCGTCCACAAGGCCTTTATTGCGCCGATGGGGCTGCGGCACCTCGCTGGCGGCTGCCTGAAGCGAGGTTGGCGACAACTGGGATCGGGTTTGCATGGCGGTTTGCGGCAGGAATTTGAGATATTGCGGGATATTTCGGGATATTGCGGCTTGACAGTGGGCAAATCTTCGCTAAAATTTTAAGTCATCAGACAACCTCTGGCAACCAACACTGACAACTAAATTTCATGGCCATCAAAACCCACCACCGAATCCTTGTGACTGGCGCCGCAGGCTCCCTGGGTGCCGCCATGCGCCCGAAGCTCCAGGGCAACTGCGAAATACTTCGACTCTCCGACCGCAATGCAATGGGTGCCGCGCAAGCGGGTGAGGAAGTTGTGACGGCCGAATTGGGCGACGAAGCGGCGGTGCTGGCGCTGCTCAAAGACGTAAACGCTGTGGTTCATTTTGGCGGCGTGTCGGTCGAAGGGCCGTGGGGCCCAATTCTGCAGGCCAACATCATCGGCCTGTACAACCTGTACGAAGCGGCGCGCAAGCAGGGCACGACACGCATCATTTTTGCCAGCTCCAACCACGCCACCGGGTTTTACAAACAGTCCGAAACCATCACACCGCTGACCGCGCCCCGGCCCGACGGCAATTACGGCGTGTCCAAAGCCTTTGGTGAAGATATTTCGCGCTTCTATTTCGACCGCTATGGCATTGAAACCGCCTGCCTGCGCATTGGCTCCTGCTTCCCTGAGCCGGTTGACCGGCGCATGCTGGCCAGTTGGCTGAGTTTTGACGATCTCTACCGTTTGCTTACCGCTTGCCTGTCAACCCCGGTGCTGGGGCACTCCATCATTTATGGCATGTCCAGAAACGCGGTCACCTGGTGGGACAACTGGCCCGCCAACCACATCGGTTATGTGCCGCAAGACAGCGCTGACAGTTTCCGTGAAGCGATTTACGCCAAGACGCCCGCACCTGATTTGAATGATCCCGTGGCGCAGTTCCAGGGTGGGGGTTATGTGGCGAAGGGGCCCTACAAAGGACTGAACGGATAAGTTTTGTGTTCCCGGTTCCCCGTGTATTTCCGATTTATCAACCCTTGAAAGAGACATCATGAAATTGAATAGAACCCTGGTTGGAATAGCTGCAGCATCCTTTGCATTTGCCACCTTTGCCACCGAGTTCCGCTCGGCAGACACTCACAATGCCGATGACTACCCGACAGTCGCCGCCGTCAAATACATGAGTGAGCTGCTCGAGAAAAAGAGCGGTGGCAAACACAAAATCAAGGTCTTCAACAAACAGGCGCTGGGCAGCGAGAAGGAGACGATTGACCAGGTCAAGATCGGCGCGCTGGATTTCACACGGGTGAACGTGGGCCCAATGAACGGCATCTGCCCACTGACCCAGGTGCCGACCATGCCCTTCCTGTTCAGTTCGATCACGCACATGCGCAAGTCGCTCGACGGCCCCGTGGGTGATGAAATCCTCAAGAGTTGCGAGTCGGTCGGTTTCATCGGTCTGGCCTTTTACGACAGCGGCGCACGCTCGATTTACGCGAAGAAGGCGATCCGGACCGTGGCCGACGCCAAGGGCCTGAAAATCCGCGTGCAGCAATCCGACTTGTGGGTCGCGCTGGTCAGCGCCATGGGCGCCAATGCCACACCCATGCCTTATGGCGAGGTCTACACCGGCCTGAAAACCGGCCTGATCGACGCGGCTGAAAACAACATTCCCTCGTTTGACACCGCCAAACACGTTGAAGCGGTGAAGATCTACTCGAAGACCGAACACTCGATGGCCCCGGAGATCTTGGTGATGTCCAAAGTGGTCTATGACAAGTTGCCCAAGGCCGAGCAGGACATGATCCGCGCGGCGGCCAAGGAGTCGGTGGCCTTTGAGCGCCAGAAATGGGACGAGCAGGAAGCCAAGTCGCTGGCGAACGTCAAGGCGGCTGGCGCCGAGATTGTCGAGGTGGACAAAAAATCGTTTCAAGCCGTCATGGGCCCGGTGTATGAGAAGTTCATGGTCACGGCCGACATGAAGCGCCTCGTCAAGGCGGTGCAAGACACCAAATAGTCTGGGCATGCTTTTCCCCCTTCCCCCGGGCCTTGGGAAGGGTTTGCCATTTCCGTAGGGCCATCGGGGCTGGCGGATTCAATCTACAACAACCATGTTCACCAAATTTTGCGTGGCCCTGTCCAAGCTCAGCCTGATGCTGGCCGTGACCGGCCTGATAGCCGTCATCCTGTGTGTGCAATGGCAAGTCATCGGGCGGTATGTTTTCAATGACACGCCGACCTGGGCCGAAGCGCTGGCTTTGCTGCTGGTGCTGTTTGTCACCGCTTTTGGTGTGGCAGTGGGCGTGCGTGACGCTGGCCATATCGGGCTCGACTCCATGGTTTCCCTGTTGCCGGAAAAGTGGCAGCGCCGCATCGAAGTGCTGATCCATGGCCTTGTCGGCATTTTTGGCGGGCTGATGGTTTTTGGCGGCTGGCAATGGATGACGGCCAAGTGGGGCGAGAAAAAGCCGATGCTGCCAGTCCCCGATGGCATTGATTATTTGCCGATCGTGATTTGCGGCGCGTTGGTCGTGCTGTTTTCAGTGGAACATATCGTTGCCTTGGCGCGCGGCCAGACTGTGGAGCCAGCATGGAATTGACGCTGTTGGCGGTGAGTTTCACCGTTCTGTTGCTGATCGGTGTGCCGGTCGCGTTTGCCATCGGCCTCTCCTCGGTGGTGACTATCGTCGCAGCCGGTCTGCCAATTGCCGTGGTGTTCCAGAAGATGGTCGGCGGCATGCAGGTGTTTTCATTCCTGGCCATCCCGTTTTTTGTGTTCGCCGGTGAGCTGATGCTCTACGGCGGCATTGCTGAGCGCATCGTGCGTTTCGCCAACAGCCTGGTCGGGCATGTGCGCGGCGGGTTGGGCATGAGCAACGTGCTTGGCTGCACGCTGTTCGGCGGCGTGGTTGGTTCGCCGGTGGCCGATGTGTCGGCGATGGGCTCGGTGATGATCCCGCTGATGAAGAAGGAGGGTTACGACGCCGACTACGCCGTCAACGTGACCACGCACGCGGCTTTGGTGGGCGCCATCATGCCGACCTCGCACAACATGATCATTTTCACGCTGGCCACTTCAGGCATTGCCTCGGTCAGCGTGCTCGGCCTGATCCTGGCGGGCCTGGTGCCGGCCATCATCCTGACGCTTTGCAACCTCGGCGCGGCCTACTACGTCGCAGTCAAACGCGGCTATCCGACCCGTGGAGAATTCAAGGGCTGGGGAGAGGTGCTGCGCTCGTTTGGCGCCGCGTTGCCGGGTCTGCTGGTGGTGGTGATCATCCTGGCCGGCATTTTGTCCGGCGCATTCACGGCAACCGAATCGGCGTCCATCGCGGTGGCCTGGGCGCTGGCCATCACGGTGTTTGTCTACAAGACGCTGACCTGGAACAACTTTCTCAAGGCCTGCGCCAAAGCCTGCAAGACCACCGGAGTGGTGTTGTTGCTGATCGGCATTTCAGCTGCCTTCGGTTACTTCATGGCGCTTTATGAGGTGCCACAACTGACCGGCGAGTTGATGAAGTCAGTGAGCACCCAGCCCTGGGTCATCTTCCTGATGATCAACGTGTTGTTATTTGTTCTGGGCACCTTTCTCGACATGGCCGCGACCATCTTGATCTGCACGCCGATCTTCATGCCCATCGCCATGCAGTTCGGCATGGACCCGATGCAGTTTGGCATCGTCATGCTGATCAACTGCGCGCTCGGCCTCAATACGCCCCCGGTCGGCACCGTGCAGTTTGTGGGTTGCGCCATTGGCGGCGTCACGGTGGGGCAGGTCATGCGCACCATTGCTCCGTTTTACGGAGCGCTCGCACTGTGCCTTCTTCTGGTGACTTACGTGCCGGCGTTTTCGCTGTGGCTGCCGCACACTGTGTTGGCAAAGTGATCAGGCGCTGCACAGTTTTCGAAATTCAGTCTCCAACCCCAATCTCTTTTTTCCCGAACCATGAACCCGCAGGACCTCAAAACAATCATCAGCACCGGCCTGTTGTCATTTCCAATTACTGATTTTGACGAGCAGGGCGATTTCCGCCCCAAGACCTACATCGAGCGGCTCGAATGGCTGGCGCCCTATGGCGCCACGGCGCTGTTTGCCGCCGGCGGCACGGGCGAATTCTTTTCGCTCACCGGTGACGAATACCCGGCCATCATCAAGACAGCGGTAGACACCTGCCGTGGCAAAGTGCCGATCATCGCGGGCACGGGCGGGCCAACACGTTTTGCCATCGCCTGCGCGCAGGAAGCGGAACGCTTGGGCGCGCACGGCATTTTGTTGCTGCCGCACTATCTGACTGAAGCTTCGCAAGACGGCCTGGTGGCCCACATCGAAGCCGTGTGCAAAAGCGTGAAATTCGGCGTCATCGTCTACAACCGAAACGTCTGCAAGCTCACACCGGATTCATTGGCCAAACTGGCCGAGCGTTGCCCGAACCTGATCGGCTTCAAAGACGGCCTGGGCGAGATCGAAACCATGGTTGCCATCTACCAGCGCATGGGTGACCGTTTTGCCTACCTGGGCGGGTTGCCCACGGCCGAGGTCTACGCTGCCGCCTACAAGGCCATGGGCACACCGGTTTATTCATCGGCCGTGTTCAACTTCATTCCCAAGACCGCGATGGATTTTTACCACGCGGTTGCCAATGACGACTTCGCCACACAAAACCGCTTGCTGCATGGTTTCTTCATGCCCTATCTGGCCATCCGCAACAAGGCGCAGGGTTATGCGGTGAGCATCATCAAAGCCGGCGCCAAAATCGTCGGCCACGACGGCGGCCCGGTGCGCGCCCCTTTGACCGACCTCAAACCTGCCGAGATGGAACAATTGGCGGCGCTCATCAAAACGCTTGGCCCGCAGTAAAACGCCACAGGAACCCCCATGACGACAAAACACGACAACCTCATCAACGGCCAATGGGTCGCTGGTGAAAAGTACACGCCGAACATCAACCCGTCGAACCTGGCGGACGTGATTGGCGACTACACGCAGGCGTCTGCGGCTCAACTCGATCAGGCTGCGCAGGCAGCCCGCGCTGCCTTCCCGGCTTGGTCTACCGGCGGCATCCAGGCTCGGTCTGACGCGCTGGACAAAATTGGCAACGAGATTCTGGCACGGCGTGAAGAGCTGGGCACGCTGCTTTCCCGCGAAGAAGGAAAAACCAAACCTGAAGGCATTGGCGAAGCGGCGCGCGCGGGCTATATCTTCAAATTTTTCGCCGGTGAATGCCTTCGCCTGGCTGGTGAAATATTGCCGTCGGTCCGCCCCGGCATTGGCGTCGAAGTGACGCGAGAGCCGCTGGGTGTGGTCGGTTTGATCACGCCGTGGAACTTCCCCATTGCCATTCCCGCCTGGAAGATTGCCCCCGCGCTGGCGTATGGCAATTGTGTCGTGTTGAAACCGGCCGATCTGGTGCCAGGCTGCGCATGGGCACTTGCCGAGATCATTTCGCGAAGCGGCATCCCGGCTGGTGTGTTCAATCTGGTGATGGGGCGAGGCAGTGTCATCGGCGATCCACTGGTGAACCACCCCGGCATTGACGCCATCAGCTTCACGGGTTCGCAACAGGTCGGCGGGCGCATCGCGCAGCAGTGCGCGGTGAACCTGAAAAAAGTGCAACTGGAGATGGGCGGCAAGAACCCGCAGGTCGTGCTGGACGATGCCGTGCTCGCGCAGGCCGTGGAACTCAGCGTGCAAAGCGCTTTTTTCTCCACCGGACAGCGTTGCACGGCCTCCAGCCGCCTGGTCGTGACCGAAGGCATATATCCCAAATTCGTCGAGGCCGTCAAAACCCGCATGGCCTCGCTCAAGGTGGGAGACGCGCTGGCCGCCGGCATCGATATCGGCCCAGTCTCGTCCCAGGCGCAGCTCGAGCAGGATTTGAGTTACGTCGACATCGGCAAATCAGAAGGCGCTGTCCTGGTCGCCGGTGGTGAGCGCTTGAAGTTGTCAACCGATGGTTATTTCATGGCACCCGCCTTGCTGACCGACACGACGGCGGCGATGCGCATCAACCGCGAGGAAGTCTTTGGTCCGGTGGCCAGCATCATCCGGGTGAAGGATTACGAGGCCGCGCTGGCCGAGGCGAACAACACGCCTTTTGGCCTTTCGGCCGGCATCGCCACCACCTCGCTCAAATACGCCACGCATTTCAAGCGCCACAGCCAGGCCGGCATGGTCATGGTGAACCTGCCCACTGCCGGTGTTGACTACCACGTGCCTTTTGGCGGACGCAAAGGCAGCAGCTACGGCGCGCGCGAGCAGGGTCGGTATGCGCAGGAGTTTTTCACCACGGTGAAGACCTCGTACACACTGGCCTGATCAGCCCGGATAACATCGCGGTATGACAACGCTGCAATGGTCTGAAGAACTCGAACTGGGTTTGTCCTACATGGACGACACCCACCGTGAATTTGTCGATCTGCTGGCGGATGCGTCAAGTGCAGATGATGCGCAGCTTCTGGCTGTGTGGCAAAACGTGATCGACCACACGCAGGACCACTTCGGGCGTGAAGACAAATGGATGCAAGACAGCAGTTTCCCGCCAGGGTCTTGCCACACCACCGAACACGACGCCATCCTTGCGGTGATGCGCGAGGGCGGCAGGCGCGGCGCTGCGGGCAACCTGGACATGGTGCGGCAACTGGCGCGCGAGTTGGGCGTCTGGTTTGCCGGCCACGCCCAGAGCATGGACACGGCGCTGGCGCTTTTCCTCAAGGAAGTGCAATACGACGAAGCCACTGGCCATGTGGGAAAACCCTATGTGCATCCGCTTGAGTTGGGCAGCAATGCGCCGTCTTGCGGCGAGCCGATGTCTGACGCAGACATGCAGGCTGCCATTCAGGCGGGAATCCGGTCAGCTGAAGCCTCGGCTGCTTGAACGGGGTTGCGGCCAAGCGGCCGCATCAACTCAAAGGCTCGGGTTGATCAGGTATTTGGTTCCGGTCGCGCGCTGGTTGTAAACCGCAATGGCGTCTTTCGACAGCGCCTGGGCCAGCGAAATCTCTTTCGTGTAATGGCTGGCAAAAGTGGTTTTCAACTCCGCCGCCACGCGCGCGCGCAAGGCCGCATTTTTCTCTACCGACAACTTGCCCAAAAACGGGAACACCAGCCAGCCGCCCATGCCCCAAGCCATGCCGAAGCTGCGGTTGAACTCGGTTGGCGCCATGTCGAGGCCGCCATAAAGATAGACCTGCTTGTGAATCGGTGAGCCGTAACGGCTGTATTCCTTCGCGGTCTTGTTCAGCGCCGCTTCCATGCACATCAAAATCTGGCCGGCCAGTTTGCCGCCGCCGGTGGCATCGAAGGCGATGGTGGCGCCGGTCTCCACCAGCGCCTGCGTCAAATCGTCCATGAAAGCGGGCGATGAGGCATTGCAGACGTATTTCGCGCCCAGGCCGCGCAGCAGAGCCTCCTGCTCGGGTTTGCGCACGATGTTGACCAGGTTGATGCCGTCCTGCTGGCAAATTTTCAGCAACATCTGCCCGAGGTTGGAGGCCGCCGCCGTATGGACGATGGCGGTGTGTTTTTCCAGTTTCATGGTCTCGACAAAACCCAGCGCCGTGAGCGGGTTGACGTAACACGACGCGCCGTCCGCCGCCGTGGCACCCTCAGGCAGCACCAGACAGGTGTTGGCCTTGACACAGCGAAACTGCGAGTACATCGCCCCCGCAATCACCGCCACTTTTTTGCCCATCAAGGCTTGTGCTGCAGCCGAAGAACCCGCCGCAACAACCGTGCCCGCGCCTTCGTTGCCGGCCGGCAGGGATTGCCCCAGGCGCCCGGCCATGGCTTTCATCGCGCGTTCAGGCACGGGAGCGGTGACGATGGGCGCTGCCGTCGAACCGGAAAACTTCGCCGCCGCCATGTCGGCCGCGCCAAACAGCAGGCCGATATCGGACGGGTTGATCGGCGTGGCCTCGATGCGGATCAGCACCTCATCGGCGCCGGGCGAGGGTGTTTCAACGCTGGCCAGCGACATTTCGAGCTGGCCGCCGGTGGTGATCAGGCTGCGAAGTTGCAGGCCGGTAGCGGGGGTCTGGGTCATTGGGTGATTCTCGTGTTTGAACTAAGATGACTTTACTTCATGCCTGCGCTCCGAGCTGTCACCTCTGCCTTCACGCCACCCGGGCGCGCCGCCGGCAGCTCCGACCTGCCGCCGCTGGATTTCCTGCCGCGCCAGAACCCGGCCACGATGCCGGTGTTTGTCGAAGAATCCGGCGGACTGCTCAACCTGCGTTTTGACATGGCCACGGTGCAAAGCGCCATGCGGCTCGCAGACCCGATTGCGCTCGAACTCGAATACACGCGCCTGATGATGCGCTGCCTGCTGTTCAACGCGGCGCCCAAATCGATGTTGATGATTGGTCTGGGCGGCGGCTCGCTGGCCAAATATTGCCACCACCATCTGCCGCAGGCCGACATCACGGCGGTAGAAATCAACCCGCACGTGATTGCGCTTCGGGACCGGTTCAAGCTGCCGCCGGACGGGCCGCGTTTTCGGGTTTTGCAGGCCGACGGCGCCGCTTGCGTGTTGGCCGCTGCCGGCAATGTGTCCAGGATGCCTGTCGTGCGCCACGATGTGATTCTGGTCGACGCTTTTCATTTTGACGGCACGCCGGCCGGCATGAGCAGCCCTGCGTTCTTCCAGGCCTGCCGCGCCCTGCTGGCGCCGCGCGGCGTGCTGGTGATGAACCTGGAGAGCGCGCCCGAGCAATGCCAGCCTGCGCTGGACAGGATCAGACAGGCCTTTGACGGCGGCGTCTGGTCGGTGCTGGGCGACGCCACCAACAACCGCATCGCCTTCGCGGCTGACAAAGACCAGCTCATGAACACCATGCGCCAGGCCGACGCGAGACTGGCCGCGCTGGCGCCCGTCCACCGCGAAACCTTGACGCGGCGGGACGACCGGCGGCTGGTATTTGGGCCTTTGTTCGGATGATGGCGCGGGCCGAAAGGATTCCATTTTGCTATGCTAAATATAGCAAACTAATGAAACAATACGTGACTTTGATGCCAAAAAAGCTTGAATATTACAAAAAAGACGAAAAAATCAAGCGATAAACCCCAATTTGGGTATGATTTGGGCTTCAGTGGTTGACCCCAGTTCCGGCATGACGATCAAACGACTTGCTGCCGCTCAACTCTCGCAATCAATTCGCTGACCGGCAAATTGACGGCCAGTGAGATCACCTCAATCGCATTCAGGGTCGGATTGGCCTTGCCGGTTTCTATCCGGCTCAAATAAGTCCGGAAAAATCCACAATGATCGGCAAAAGCCTCTTGGGTCCAACCCTGCGTTTCACGCAGTGAACGGACTGTTTGGCCA